>JAQCEY010000002.1:300000-498361 GCA_027620075.1 Pseudomonadota bacterium
ACCATTAATTTTTTTTACTTCTTCCAGCACTTCTTCTACATGACCTTTTACTTTAACCTTTCTCCACACTTGTCTTACTATCCCTTCCTTGTCTATCAGAAAAGTTGAACGGTCGATTCCCATATATTTCTTTCCGTACATGTTTTTTTCTATCCATGATCCGTATTTAGGGATTACATCAAGATTTTCGTCCGAAAGAAGTGTTATTTTAAGCGATTTCATGCTCTTGAAGTGTTCGTGTGTTTGCGGGTCATCTTTTGAAACACCGAAAATAATCGTATCATTTTTAGAGAATTCTTCCAACTTCTCCGTAAAGTCAATTGCCTGCTGCGTACAGCCGGGAGTGTTATCTTTCGGGTAAAAATACAGCACGATATTTTTGTTCTTTTGTTTTGATAAAGTTACTTCATCAAATTTATCCGATTTTAATGTAAAATCAGGTGCTTTTTCGCCTTGTCCTGCCGTGTTCATAAAAATCCTCTTCCTTATTTTTAATATATACTTTATACATACTTAAATTTTGATACACTCATTATTTACCTGTGTAAAATAGTTTTTTTTAATGTACAATCTTTTATAGATTTAGGATTGTTCGATAAATATAGATTTTATTCAAAATTAGCAAATAACAGTGATTATACGAAGTCTTAAATTTTCTACAAAATTGGTATTGATACTTAGTATATTATTTATACTTGGTTGTGCATCTTTGTTTGCATGGATTCTAACCGGTCCACGCTCCCTGTCTTCGATAACTCCGTCTATTGAACGTGAATTAAGTTCACTAAGCAAGAATATAAATGTTACTATAGAGGAGAGCTTCATAAAGTGGGATAAGGAAGAAAAGGCGATAGTTATTGAAGCAAGCGGCATTTCGGTATTAAACCGTAAATCCAATATACCCGTTGCAAGATTCCCCAAAATAGCATTTGATTTCAGCTTGCTGAACCTTTTGAGAGGCAATTTGGTGTCGTCTGATATAACCCTGATAAATCCGAGTTTTTATTTAGATACCACAAAAAAATCTTTATATTTTGATAGCAAAGAAAAAGATGATGTTGAAGCAAATTCGGCTTTTAATGATGTAGTAGAGTCTTTAAAAAAAGGGGAGTATAGTTTTCCTGTAAACAGCATACGCCTTAAAAACGCAGATTTGTTTATTAGTAACGGTTTTAGCGATTTTGTCTGGCATGCTAAAGACGGATATATAAGAATTGATAAAAAAAGTAAGGTAATATCCGAACTGAATCTGAATTTCGGGAAGGAAATGACATATCTGGGAGCTGAAATTTCCTATAAAGAGGGTGTGTATGATAACCAGTTAAAATTTAAGGATTTGCCAAGTTATATTTTATCCGATCTGTTCCCTGATAATGATATATTGAAAAACGTAAATTTAATCTCATCGGGTAATGTAAATTTTTTGATATCCGAAGAAGGGGAAATGATTCAAACCGAATTTGATATCGGTAGCGTTACGGGTGAAGTTGAGCTTTTAAAAGCTTTTGCTGAGAAATTTAAAATTTTAGGAGCGAAAGCTAAGGGTAGTTTTTACGATGGTTTTTCAATGTTAACACTGGATAAGTTTGACGCAAAAATTGACGACTCCATAGTTTTGATATCGGGCAAATTCGCAAATTTACTTCCCTCCCCTGATTTTGCACCGTTAATTAAGGCAGATGTTACGGTCAAAGATTTTAAAGTTAATAATTTGCATAAATACTGGCCCATATTATTGGGAGAGGAGGTTAGAGGTTGGGTTGTCGATAATATTACAGGAGCTGAGGTTGCCAAAGCAACGGGTAGTTTTAATTTTACGCCCGAATATTTTAACCGCATGTACGAATGGAACCGAAGCGGCAAAGTCGGTCCTATACCTCGCATGGCCGAAAATGCAATTGATGCCTTGATAGAAGTGGAAAACGGTAAAGTCACGTACATGGAACCATATCCGCACATAGATGATATTTCCGGCACTGTAAGTTTTACCGGAAAAGAGATGAAAGTAAATGTAAAGAGTGCAAAGATACGGGATTCCTTGGTTAATAATGCGGTTGTAATTATTGAGGATATGTACGAAAAAAACTCTCCTGTTAAAATAACCGGCGAGTTTAACGCTTATGTACGGGATTCCATAGCTTTTCTTAAACCTGCCTTAAAAAAACACAGGCTTACAAAGCATTTAGATAGTATATATCATGCAACCGGCACTTTAAGCGGTAATGTCGGTATATCTTTTCCTATAACTAACAGCTTAAGTTACGACCGGTTTGATATTGAAATTAACTCAAAATTTTCGGACGTAAAACTTCCCGCCTTTATAAACGGGCATGATGTAACGGATTCTTCCTTTGATTTAACATTAAAGGATAATCTACTTAATGTAGACGGTACATTCGGCATTTTGAAAGGCGTTGCAAAGGTATCTTACAACAGGGATATAACGGTTAATAATCAGGCTGACTATACTATTTCAGGTAAATTTACTCCTGAGAAACTTAAGAAGCTCGATATTGCCGACATACCGGAATTTATAAAGAACGAACTGTTCTTAGAAGTAAAAATGCGTGAAAGAGACGGGACAACTTATGCAAATGGAACTGCCGACCTAGCCGAATCCGAGATATCTATTCCCAAAGCTGATTTTTTTAAAGAAGTTAACAAGAAGTCAAAGCTGGTTTTTGCATTAAATAATTACAAGGAAGGGAGTATAAACGAAACAGAGGTTAAAAACTTTGTTCTTTCCGGTGATGATTTTGCAATAAACGGCAGTCTGAAAATAAACAATGCAAAGCTGAATAGTTTAGAGATAAAAAGTGCCTCATATAAAAATAATGATTATTCATTAAGCTACAAGCTTGAAAATAATGCTCATGTAGTACAACTTAACGGAAAAACACTGGATTTAAGTTCGGTTTCATTCGGTGAGTACTTTAAAGACGACAAGACGGACGAAAATAATGCATTTTCGTTTAAGGCTGCCGTTGACAAGGTTTTTATGAAGAATAGCGAGTCTTTATCAAAGTTAACGTTAGATATGGATTGCTCTTCCGAATTATGTTCTTCTATAAATGCTTATGCAAAAGCGGCACGTGATTCATTTGTCGTTTTGAGTGTAAAGCCTGTAGGGAAAAGTTATTCATTTATGCTTGAAACGGACAATGCAGGTTCGGTGATTAATGCTTTTGGCGTTTCAAAGCATATTGAGGGCGGGCGTTTAACTGTCGAATCGACATTTTCTAAGAGTAAAAACGGTTTAGTTGCAAACGGTCTGGTTCAGATACATGATTTTACGGCTATAAAAACGCCTATTTTAGGCAAACTTCTTACATTAGCTTCTTTAAAAGGAATATCCGACCTTCTAAATAATAACGGTATCCGGTTTGAGCGTTTTGCGGCTCCGTTCCATATTTCAAGAGGAGTGATAACCCTGCATGATGCCAAAACGGCAGGTTCTTCTATCGGAATTACTTCGGAGGGAACTATTGACATGAATTCCGGTCATATTGATTTAAGTGGTGCTATAGTTCCGGCATATGAAGTTAATAAAGTTTTAGGGGACATTCCGTTGCTGGGCAATCTATTAGTAGGAAAAAAGAACGAAGGAGTTATAGCCACCAAGTACAGGGTTAAAGGGCCGTATGAAGACGTTAAGATAACGGTAAATCCTTTGACTATATTAACTCCGGGCTTTTTGAGGAATATATTTGATATATTTTAACGTGCAAATGGTAGAAACTATCAGACTTTTTTAGATATGGCTATTGCGGTTTTGGTCATAAAAGAAACAGCTCCTCTTAGCAAGGGATATGCCGGAGCTTCTTTTGCATGATTTGCTATCCCTAAGTCCCTATGTTCAATTTCTTCATCACGGAACTTTTTGATTTTTTTCTTTAATTCGGCTTCATCATCAGACAGATTATCAAGCTGCTCCTGATAATGCTTCTCTATAACGTCTTCCACCGCTTCGGTGCATGCCATAGCTGCTTTTTCTCCCATAAGTGCCGTAGCCGCACCTAAGGCAAAAGCACCCACATGCCACACGGGCATCATAACCGTAGGTCTTACCCTGCGATTGGATATTTCATTCTCAAAATATTGCAGATGCTCTTCTTCCTGCCGTGCCATATGCTTTATGGTTTCATACGAAGCGGACTTTTTCAGGACTGCCATCTGACCGGCATATATCATCTTAGCACCATACTCACCGGCATGGTCTACTCTTATAACCTCATGAACAAATTGTTCATCTTTTATATCACCGGGTAATCTATTCTTTTTTGCCATGTGTTTTTCTGTAGGAATCGGACTTGTTCATCAATCTTATTTCTTTATACATTCTAACCGACATTATCAGCGTTATAAAACCGATAGAAGCGGAAAACATAAAATTCCACCCAGCCATTGATAAGCCCAAAAATACAAACTGCGGTTTATCACACGGAACATTAGGCTTGCCCATTATCTGTGTAGTCATTTCCTCTAAAGTTGAAGGCACTTCATCTTCTCCGACTACGCAGCCATCTGTAAGTGAAAATTTCCCCTGCTCCACACCAACGTGAAAAAAAGCCGTAGCTCCACCTGCTATTAACGCAAGCGAGCATATGAATATCAACATTATTCTTAATGTCTGGAATTTTTTCAAGAATATTGCTATCCCGCTTAGCAGGATAATTACAAAGTACGGTATCCTTTGGTATAAACACAATATACAAGGCTCCATACCGAACACATACTGCGACGTATAAGCACCTGATAATGCTAATATACTAAATATAAAGAGGAATAATGTTATGTTAATACGCATATTATTATATTGCACAAAAAAACATGTTTACACAACAAATTTATTGGGAAATATTAAGGCTTACTATCAAAACTATGGTGCATTACGCCGTTGGGGTGAAATGCGTCAAAAACAAAGGCAAACGTTACTACATAATTAGTATCCTTAAATAACCCTTCCTCAACTTTCTTTATCACCGAAACATTACCTATATCACGGGATAATGATATATTAAAATTGTCCAGAACGGAGTTTTGTAACGGCCTCCAAAAAAGAACTATATCGTTATGTTCTATTTGCTTCATTCTTCTAACCGTTTTTAAAGGCCATGCTTCATCACCTACAACAACCACATATTCCATCGGAGCTATCTCTCCCTTATATTCGCCGTCATATAAATAAGGAATGGTTGCACTATCATAGTCAGGATAAGGACTTGCACCGTAACTTCTTATAATATCATTTGGAACCAAAACCTTGCCGTTAGGCTGCCTTAGCCTGTACATATGAAAAGACTCGACCTTGGAGATAACTTTATTTAGCTCCCTGCCAATCATATCCCCCACAACGGCATCACCCGTATATTGCTGCCACCAGCTTTCGGTTTTCCTGTCATACATTAACCTGTTGGACTTATATAATTTACCCGTACTTCCAAACTCAACTTCTTCACCGTCTATAAGCCTTTCAAACACAATAGATGAATTACACAGCGGACAATATGTAACCGCAATAGGGGTGTTCCCTATCTTATCGTTAATTATCTCATGCCATAAAAGTATTCTGAGCGGATAAGCCCTTGCCTCACCGTTCAGATAAACGGTGATAACCGGCTCGTATCTACGAATATTATCTATCTCATCAACCGTTTTAAAAATCGGATTATCTATAGAAGGTATCCCGTCCTTTTTAGGCCCGCCTTCTATTATGCGGCTATAATCTATAGATGATTTCGTAAAATCGGTTTTAGACCATTCTTTTAGGTATTTTTTGTATAGCTTATCGCTGACTTCTTCCGAGTTTTCAGCAAATGCATTAGATGCAAACAAACTAAATATAACAACTATGACTATATTAAATTTACTCACATCTCACCGCCCTTATGATTGGGACTCCAACAATGTTTTAATATTTGTTATAAAACGATTAAAACTACCTGCCTGTTTAACATCTTCAGACGCAACAAGCGGATACCTTTTTCTTTCCATATTCGGTATCTGTATAAACAAGCTGCCTATTTTATCGCCTTTTTTTATAGGGCTGGCAACCGGACCTTCATACTCTACACCTACTTGTATATCATTTGAAGAAAGCTTCGGTATCAACAGCTCTATATCATCTTGGATTGCAATGCTTACTTCATTTGTCTTTCCTTGCCACACCTGTGCATTATCAACCACCTGCCCTTTTTTGAATAAAGTTTTCATAGCAAAGTTACGGAAACCATAATTTAACAATCTTTCAGCTTCATCGGTTCTGTTAAATTCACTATCCAGACCGTTTACCACAGCCAACACACGGCGACCGTCCTTTTCACCTGAAATAACTATGCCGTAACCACCATCGTCGGTATGACCGGTTTTTAAACCGTCAACACCGATATCCCTAAATAATAAAGAGTTCCTGTTGGCTTGCTTTATATTGCTATATTTATACTCCGCCTTAGCAAAATAATGGTAATATTCCGGAAAATCCTTGATTATACGGCGTGCAAGAATAGTCAGATCCTTAGCCGACATATAATGCCCTTCATCAGGCCAGCCCGTTGAATTTACAAAACGGCTGTTTGTTAAACCTATTCTTTTAGCAGTCTCGTTCATCAACTCCGCAAAAGATTCCTCCGACGAGGAAATACCTTCTGCAACGGTAATACAGGCATCGTTACCCGACTGTACTATTATCCCGTTAAGCAATTCTTCTACGGTCACTCTTTCCGTATGTCTTAGGAACATCTTCGAGCCGCCCTTTTTCCATGCCTCTTCACTGACGGTAAATTCATCATCAAGTTTTAATATGCCGCTCTTTAAACGCTCAAACACGATGTATGCAGTCATCACCTTTGTCATTGACGAAGGTACCATTTTTTCATCGGCATTTTTCTGATACAACACATCTCCGGTATCATAATCCATCAGTGCTGCATACTTCGCCTTAGTATCAAACGCACTTGCGGAAAAAGGTATTAAGATAAGTAATATAAAATAAGCTCTAGCAATCAGTTTTTTCAAAACAAAGACCTTTCTGATATTTAAATTATTATTGAATTGACGGAAGCTCTTTAACTATCATCGCATCAGGGTGACCGAGGTTAACTACTTTTTGTAAAGCCAGTTTAGCAACCTTCTCACTTGGCATCGGTCCAAGCCTTACCCTATAAAGCTTTCTTCCGGCTATTGAAACTGGAGCAACTATTACATCTCCCAAAGGCATAAGCCGTTTTTCTATCCTGTATGCATTCGCAACATCGCTATAAGTACCCGCCTGAACAAAATGCTGTTCGGTTTCAGGGAGCTTCCTTACATTATCATCATGCATCATAGGCTCTTTGTAATCAGGTTCCAACTTCAAAAGCTGCTTTGTTACACTTTCGATAGTCCCTTCAATTTCGCTATCATCTACATCGCCCTGCCATGTCCCTACCGCCTCTATGTCTACATCTTCTTCTATAACATCAAGTTCTTTTTCGGCAACATTTCTATTATTTTCCGACAGCTTATAATCTTCTTCTGACGGCTTAGAATCATTTATCTGTATTTCTGGCAAATCCCCCGATGACGCAGTCACGGCAGGACTTTTTGTCAACATATTAGAAAGCTTCTTAACCGGTTCTAATATCGAATTTTTATCCACCGAAAGAGAAAACGGCGTATTTTTTTCTTCCTTCATTTCATATTCTTCATCATCGATAGCATAGGGAGATTTAGATTCGGACGATTTGAACAAAGATGAAAATCTACTTTGCTCCTCCTCTAATGGAGTTTTAGAAGATGGCGACTTTTTTATTCCTGAAAGCAATCTGTTTGTCTGTCCTTTTAAGAACTGAACTCTTACCTTCGCTATTCCCTTTTCCCTGAAGCCCAGAATATCGGCGGCTCTTTCAGAAACATCAATAACCCGCCCTTTAGCAAAAGGTCCTCTGTCATTTACCATCAAAATTATCGTCTTGTTATTTTCAAGATTAGTT
The DNA here is from genome assembly GCA_027620075.1 of Pseudomonadota bacterium. Taxonomy (NCBI): domain Bacteria; kingdom Pseudomonadati; phylum Pseudomonadota; species Pseudomonadota bacterium. Next base: position 307,971 of record JAQCEY010000002.1, read on the forward strand.
ACCCTTACCATACTCGGCAACGGCAAAGTATTATGTGCGGCAGTTAAGGAGTTTTTATCGAACGTATCACCGTTAGCGGTTGGTTTTCCGTGAAATTCGTCACCATACCACGACGATATACCCGTCTCATCATAATCCGGCTGTTCCTTCGGATAATACCACGTACCGTCTATCTGGTAAGGATTACCGACTTTGTAATATCCTTTATGATCGTCATAGCTTACTTTTGGAGGAGTTTTTTTTGATACGGCACATGATACCAGCAAGATTGAAGCAATTAATGTTGATAATATTTTTTTATTGAACAACATGAGACAACCTCTCCTAATTAATGATCCCGTCAGATAGCATACCGACAGCCGTTGCAAAATACAACGAACGATTCCACTTTAACACGGTTTTATAGTTTGAATAAACCAAAAAAGCACGCTTTTTCTCATCTTCAGGCTTTATTATAGAAGCTTTAATATCGGATCTTTGAGGCAAGCTACCGCCATCTGCTTTTCTTACCCCTAATTTTTGCCAGTCAGACAATCCCTTCTCAATATCCCTGCCGATTAATTTTTCATCAAAATTCTTAGGCAACTTTACTTCACGCCCCCATGTAATATCATCATTCCAGCCTCTTTTAGAAAGATAGTTGGCAATTGACGCAAAAACATCTTCTTTAGTCCCCCAGATATCACGCTTACCGTCATTATTATGGTCAACGGCAAGCTCAAGAAAGCTTGACGGCATAAACTGCGTTTGTCCCATAGCACCCGCCCATGAGCCTTTCATATCTTCAAAAGCGATGTGACCTTCATCAATAATTTTCAGAGCATCGAGCAGTTCTTTCTTGAAAAACTCCACCCTTCTTCCTTCAAAGGCTAAAGTAGCAAGGGTGTTAACTATTGTAAAACCGCCCATATTTCTACCGAAATCGCTCTCTACTGCCCATAGTGCAACTATAAATCTTGGCTGGACACCATATTTTTTGCTAACTTCGTTTAGTATTTTTTCGTTTTCTTTTAACATAGCCTTAGCACGCTGTACCCTAAAATCAGGCACTACCGTCTGCAAATATTCTTCAAAGGTTTTTGTTTTATATGGCTGCGTTCTATCCAGTTCTATAGCCCTTGGAACAAATTTAACATCTTTCATGAACTTATAGATAGTTTGCTCACTGATACCTTTTTGCTTCGCCTCCTCTACAAAATCAACTATCCAACCGTGAAAAAGCTTCTCGTCATAAACCACCTCTTCCTTTTCATTTGCAAAAGCAATATTAGAAAGTAGCAATATCACTACAAAAGTAATTCTTTTTAAAATAGAAAATATCATCGAATACCCAAAACCTATTATACCTAGTTTATTTGCCCTAACAAGATAGCAAAAAATAACTCGTTAATGCAACCGTAATTTAACCTATCACACCCCGATTTCCTACTAAATATTATATACACGCAAGATTACCGATTGCAACAGTTGAATCTGCAATTAAATTGTCTATATATTATATAGATATCCATTTTAGGAGTATATAAAAATGAGAATTTCTTTTGCTTTATTGAGTGTTATAATTAGTTTGTTACTAATATTATCTTGGCACGGCAATGCACATGCGGCAGAAAAAAAAGCACCATCTTCAAAAGAAGAGGTGATATTATCATATGCTCCGCTTGTAAAAACAGCATCACCTGCCGTTGTGAACATATATACAAAGAAGAAAGTTACAGTTAAGCGTGGTATATCTCCATTCTTCAATGACCCTATATTCCAGCATTTCTTCGGCAATAATTTTTCGGGAGGCTCTGTAACCGAGCGTATTGAAAGCTCTTTAGGCTCAGGCGTAATAGTAAGTAAAGGCGGACTTATAATAACCAACCACCACGTAATTTCTGACAGTACCGACATAAGAGTGGTATTATCAGACAGGCGTGAATTCAATGCAAAAGTACTATTAAAAGATGAACGTACAGACCTTGCGTTATTAAAAATTGATACCGACAAAGACCTTCCTTATCTGGAACTCATGGATTCTGACGACTTAGAGGTTGGAGACATAGTAGTAGCTATAGGAAACCCTTTCGGCGTAGGGCAGACTGTCACAAGCGGAATAGTCTCGGCAGTTGCCAGAACTACTATCGGCATATCCGACTACCAGTTTTTTATTCAGACCGATGCGGCAATAAACCCCGGAAATTCAGGCGGTGCATTGATTAACATGGAAGGCAAGCTGGCAGGATTGAACACAGCCATATTTTCCAAAACAGGGGCTTCAAACGGAATAGGCTTTGCCATACCGTCTAATATGGTTAAAACCGTTATACGCACAAAAGGTGAAAGGGTTGTACGCCCTTGGCTTGGAATCGGCATTCAGGCAGTTACACAGGAAATAGCCAACTCAATAGGGCTTGAAAGGCCGGTTGGTGGGATATTATCAGCCGTTCACCCCGATAGTCCTGCATCTAGAGCAGGTTTAAAGGTCGGAGATGTAATAGTAGGCATTGACGAACATGAAATACTTGATGAACACGCCTTGCATTTCAGAGTTGCCACATACAATATAGGAGCAACAGCAAGTATTCATTTCGTACGAAACGGAAATTTAAAGTCCTCCAGAATAGAAATGGAACAGCCACCTGAGAAACCTAAGCGTGACACAAGAATATTCAAAGGCAACAACCCTCTTTCAGGCACTACGGTCATGAATCTTTCACCAGCTGTAGCTGATGAACTTGGTCTGAAGTTTCTGGCAGAAGGAGTAATAATCACCAATATTGATAAAGGTGTGGCATCAAGGATCGGTATTAACAAAAACGATATTATCAAAACCGTTAATAACAAAGAGATAAGCACCACCAAGCAGCTTGAGGAGTTATTAAATAGTAATTTTGCTACATGGTCGATTACGGTACAAAGAGGCAACAGGCTTTTAAATATCATTTGGAATGTCAGGTAAATGAAGTCCTTATTTGAAAATGATATTAAACAAAACACGTCAAAACCTCTGGCAGAACTGCTTCGTCCAAAAAAACTGGAGGAGGTTGTAGGGCAAGAACATTTGCTTGGTAGCGAAGGCAGCCTAACAAGATTCTTAAAGAACAGGAATCTGCCCAGCCTGATTTTTTGGGGAACTCCGGGTTGTGGAAAAACCACTATCGCAAGATTATTAGCAACCGAAATCGGCTACCACTTTGAAATTATATCCGCCGTTACCAATGGGGCTGCCGACCTGAAAAAAATATTTCAGTCCGCCCAAATACGAAAACAAAACGGCACTAACACATTACTTATGGTGGACGAGATACACCGCTTCAACAGAGGACAACAGGATTTATTCTTGCCATATGTTGAAGACGGCACTGTTACTCTTGTCGGAGCGACAACGGAGAATCCGTCCTTTGAAATAAATTCGGCACTTTTATCAAGATGTAAAGTTCTAGTCTTAAAGCAGCTAGATAACAATAGCTTAAAAGAAATTGTAAAAAGAGCAGAAAATCATTTTAACAAAAAACTTCCGCTTACTGAAAACGCCTTAGAAACCATTTGCCGTATATCCGATGGTGACGGAAGATATCTGCTCGGTATGTGCGAAGACTTATTTAATATGGAACATAGTCAGGAAATAGACACCCAGCAGCTAACAAAAATATTGCAAAAACGTTTTCCTATTTATGACAAGAATCAGGATAGCCACTATAATTTAATAAGTGCATTGCATAAATCACTCAGGGGGTCTGATGTTGACGCTTCACTTTATTGGTTCAACAGAATGCTCGACGGTGGTGAAGACCCGATATATATATGCAGAAGGCTGGTAAGGTTCGCAGTTGAGGATATAGGACTTGCAGACCCTAACGCAGTTGTTCAGGCTAATGCGGCAAAAGATGCCTATATGTTTTTAGGCTCACCCGAAGGAGAGCTTGCCGTAGCACAGGCAGTTATCTATCTTGCCACCGCTCCAAAATCAAATGCGGCATATACGGCATATAAATTATCAACCGCATCTGCAAAAAATAACGGCTCGCTGCCTCCCCCTAAATATATAATGAACGCTCCTACCAAGCTTATGAAAGAACTCGGTTACAAGGAGGGTTACATTTATGACCATGACACCCCCGAAGGATTTTCAGGACAGGATTATTTCCCCGAAGAAATGAAACGGGAAGAATATTACCACCCCGTTGAACGAGGCTTTGAACGTGATATTAAAAAGCGTATAGAATATTGGAAAAAAATTCGGGAGAGTCGACAATGATTCCCATATACATAGCAATTGGCGGAGCGATTGGCTCGGTTTTAAGGTATTTTACATCAAATTATTTCAACTCTGTTTTTAAATTCGGTTTTCCGGCGGGAACACTGGCTGTAAACGTCATCGGCTCATTAGCAATGGGGCTTATTATCGGATATCTGGTCAAAACACTTCCGCATAGCAATGAGATGAGGGCGTTTCTAACAGTAGGCTTGCTAGGAGGATTTACAACATTTTCAGCGTTCTCGCTTGATGCGGTTACACTCATACAAAGAGGAAATATATCACATGCTTTTATTTATATAGCTTTATCTGTTATTGTCTCTATAATGGCACTCTTTATTGGATTACAAATAACCAGAAATATACTTTAAAATAATGACAAAAGTTCAAACGGAAAAAGTTAAAGCAGAAGATAACGATATCAGAATAGACCGCTGGTTTAAAAGGAATTTTCCAGCCTTCAGCCATACATCAATTGAGAAAGCCTTACGCAAAGGTCAGATACGTATTGACGGAAAAAAAGTAAAATCCTCAACGCATGTTCTGGAAGGTCAGGAGATACGTGTACCTCCCATGAAGGAATACATAAGAGAAGATAAGCCAAAACCTAAAATTGACGAAAAATATATAACGGAAATACAAAAATCGGTTATCTACAAGGATAAGGATATTATTGTAATAAACAAACCTGCCGGTCTACCCACACAAGGAGGTGTAGGCATTAATGTAAGCGTAGATTCTCTTTTGGAATTTTTAAAATTTGATTATGATAAAAGACCCAAATTAGTACACCGCCTTGATAAGGACACCAGCGGAGCTTTAGTTCTTGCCCGCTCGACTACTACCGCATCGGAACTTACAAGTGCATTTAAGAGCAAAAACATTGAAAAAACTTATCTGGCTTTAGTGGTCGGCAACCCCGAACTAGATGAAGGTAAGATTGATTTAAGTATCAGTAAGCAGGATTCCGGGGCAGGCAAAGAAAAAATGATAGCTGATAAAAAAGGACAAAAAGCCGTTACATATTATAAAGTAATCGAAAAAATGGGCAAAAAACTAAGCCTTGTAGAGCTGTATCCGCACACAGGACGCACCCACCAACTACGTATTCATATGTCACATCTCGGAAATCCGATATTAGGGGACGGAAAATACGGCGGAAAATTAGCGTTCATTGAAGGATTAAGTAAAAAAATGCACCTTCATTCATATTCAATACAATTACCCGGATATCAAAAACCTTTTTTCGCTGAAGTCACTGGAAAAATGGCAGAAACTTTTAATAAACTGGGTATATCACATAAATAACCCTCTAAAACTAAAGCTTATTTAAAAACTTTATAAAATTACTGCAATTTTATAAAGTTTTTCATTGAAATATCCTACCCAAATATGTCATTATGGTTAATAGGGAATATTCATAAAAAATAGTATCTTTAATTTTATACATTTTTGTGCTATAATTAATTGAATTAATACATGTAGTGTTAAATTATAGGGAGAAAAGCTCTTGTTTTTTAGGTCAAAAAATTCTTTTTCTGTTCTTACTTTTTTTCTATTTACAATAGTTATATCTTTTTCTACGCCCTCATACGCAAATCCAAAATATGCATCATTGGTAATTGATGCCGATACAGGAGTTGTTATGCATCAGGAAAACGCCGGAAAAACAAGGCATCCTGCTTCTTTGGTAAAAATGATGACATTATATATGACGTTCCAAGCTATAGAACGTGGCGAACTAAGCATGAACCAAAGTCTTAAAGTTTCAGCACGTGCGGCAGGAATGCCGGCAAGCAAGCTGGGTTTAAAAAGAGGCTCAAAAATTAAGGTAAAAGACGCTATATTGGCTCTTATAGTAAAGTCGGCTAATGATGCTGCGGTAGTTTTGGCGGAAGGAATAGGCGGCAGTGAGTGGAAATTTGCAACCATGATGAACCGTATGGGCAAAAAGCTCGGAATGAATGACACAAATTTCGTTAATGCATCGGGTCTTCATAACTCACGTCAGGTTACAACCGCATATGACATGGCAAGACTTGCCGTTGCACTTCGCCGTGACTATCCAAGACATTATCATCTATTTAATAGAACAAAATTTTACTTCAACGGCAAAGTGTATCAAGGACATAACAAAGTTGCAAGTAGCTATAAAGGTGCAGACGGCCTTAAAACAGGATATATAACCGCAGCAGGTTTTAACCTTGTTACATCTGTAAGACGTGGCGGGAATAGCATTGTCGGCGTTGTTTTAGGCGGCACAACATCTAAACGCCGTGACCGACACATGGTTCAATTGTTAGATAGGGTGTTTTACAAAATGGCACAAGGAAACACACCTAAAGCCACCATGCATACGGGAGTTGTGCCGTTCCCTAATCTAAAACCGGGAAGAAGCATGCAGGCTGCCGTTTCAGACTCTACACCCGAACCGAATTTAAAACCTCAAGTATAGCTTATAATCTGCACTGAAATCTTTATTTTTTGTTATGCTGAATTTGCTTCAGCATCTCACACGTTGACACAAGACCCTGAAACAAGTTCACCGGTGACAAGTCAACCATTAAGCGTACAATTCCGTATATTTATTATACTCGTAACAATGACGGATATAAGAAGCGTTGAAAGCACTACTCGGCATCATCAAGCTTTAATTTAGATGATTTATCTATGCTTTTTTCTATGCATTTTATCATCAAGCCTGCGATATCTTTTCCGGTTACCTCCTCAATTCCCTCAAGTCCCGGAGACGAATTGATTTCCAGAACTTTCGGCCCTGAAGATGAGCGTATTATATCAACACCCGAAACATCAAGATGCATTGCTTTGGCAGCTTTAATAGCAATCCTTTTTTCTTCAGCCGTTATTTTAACAGAATCGGCAGTACCGCCTAGATGTAGGTTCGCCCTGAACTCGCCTTCTGCCGCCTGTCTTTGCATAGCACCGACAACCTTTCCGTCTATTACAAAACACCTGATATCCTTGCCTTGTGCCTCTTTAATAAACTCCTGAACAAGTATGTTAGCCCTAAGGCTCTTAAAAGCATTAATAACACTTTCCGCAGCTTTTGAGGTTTCAGCAAGAACAACTCCACGCCCCTGCGTTCCCTCCAACAACTTAACAACAAGAGGTGCACCGCCGACTGATTTAATTATCTCTTTCGTATCAAGTGGGGAACTTGTAAAGCCGGTCATAGGCATATCAATTCCCTTAGCCGCTAAAAGTTGTAGCGACCGAAGCTTATCTCTAGAACGTGATATAGATACCGATTTATTCAGGCAATAAACGCCCATAGACTCAAACTGCCTTACAACGGCACAGCCATAAAATGTTGCCGAAGGTCTTATTCTCGGTATTATGGCATCAAAGTCTTTTAGGCTTTCCCCTCCCCTGTACAGAACGTCAGGCATAGACGAGGATATATTCATGTAGCTTTGCCTTACATTTATAAAATACATGTCGTGACCACGCTGCTCACCGGCTTCCATTATCCTTTTATTTGAGTATAGATCCGGGTTACTGGCAAGAAGCCCTATCTTTAACCTATCAATTTTAACCGGAGCTACATTGTAATGCTTACAAACATCTTTTTCGTTCTTAATCCCCAGACAAAATGATGTATTAGGGTCGATTAACAACTCATTGGTCATCGCCTCACGCCCCAGCAGCATTCTGTAGCCCATAGAGTCCCTGTTTGTTAGGGTAATTTCTATGTCCCATTTTTTATCACCGAGTATGATAGGGGTTTTGATAACGTGCCTTGTCTGCTTTTCACCGCTTGAACTTTTTACGCTTCTTCTATCGACGGCCCTTGCAACGCATTTTTGTACTATCTTGCGATTGCCCTGAACAGGGTGTATATCAAACTTAACATACTTGATGCCGTCTTCAACAAAAGGATTGATATTAAAAGCATGTAACGATGATGTTTTAGCTCCCGAATCAACCCTTGCTTTTAATGCAGGCAGGTTAAGCTCCGGCAATGAACACCATTCTTCTTTTCCGATTATAGTTTTGTTAGGCATTAGTACCCTGCTTAGTTAAAAATGTCGAATAAATCTAATTACATTTATACATTCATATGTAAACATTTAATTTTAAATTATACGACTTTTTTTAACCTTCACGTAATTCCTTAGCTAATAAAAATGCCAGTTCAATACTTTGCGAAGCGTTCAGCCTAGGGTCACAGTGCGTATGATATCTATCTTTTAGGTTAACCTCCGATATAGCCTGAGCACCACCTACACATTCGGTAACGTCCTGACCCGTCATTTCAATATGTATCCCTCCTGCATAAGTACCCTCAGCCTTATGTATATCAAATACATTCCTGACTTCCGCAAGAACTTTATTAAAAGGTCTCGTTTTGTAGCCGTTAGGTGACTTAATAGTATTACCGTGCATAGGGTCACACGACCACACGACAATACGCCCTTCTGATTTCACTTTTTTAATAAGGGTAGGTAGGAAATCTTCCACTTTTTCAGCTCCCATACGGGAAATAAGGGTAATTCTACCGGCCTCATTATCAGGATTTAAAGTATCTAAGATACGTATAAAATTATCAGGGTCGGTCGAAGGCCCTACTTTCATACCTATAGGATTTGCTATACCACGCATATACTCAATATGTGCTTCCTCCAGATTACGGGTTCTATCGCCTATCCAAAGCATATGTGCCGAACAATCATAGAACTGAGCGTTATCGCTATCCTGCCTTGTTAAGGCCTCTTCATAATTTAGCAACAAAGCTTCATGTGAAGTAAAAAATTCCGCCTCATGTATTTCATCTGTTCTTTCCAAGTCTAAACCGAAGGCTTCCATAAATGAAAGGCTTTCGTTAATCCTGTCTACCAAATCCTTAAATAGCTTACCTTGAGCCGATTCGGTAGCAAATTCCATATTCCACTTATTAACGTTACGCAGCGATGCATAGCCACCCTTTGCAAGGGAACGCAAATAATTCAATGTAGCAGTAGACTGGTCATAAGCCTTTAACATACGCGCCGGGTCAGGCTCTCTGGCACCTTCGGTAAAGTCAATGGCGTTTACCATGTCACCACGATAACTTGGCAGCTCAACCCCATCAATAATTTCAGTGTTTGCCGAACGTGGCTTTGCAAACTGACCGGCTATTCTACCTACTTTTACAACCGGCTTTCCGGCTCCATACATTAACGCCACCGTCATTTGCAATATTACCCTAAAATAGCTTTTTAGGTTCTCGTCGCTAAATTCGGCAAAACTTTCGGCACAATCGCCACCTTGTAAGAGGAATGCTTTACCTTCAGCCACTTTAGCCAAGGATTTTTTTAACTGCATTATCTCGCTTGGCTGAACAAGCGGCATACGCTTTGCCAACTCCGACTCAACAGCCTTTAATCCTTCAACATTCTTATATATAGGCTGCTGCTGAATAGGAAAATCTCTCCATGAACTTTTAGTCCATTTCTCATTATTTGCAGATTTTACTTTACTAGTCATAAATCCTCGTTAATCTATGGTCTCTTTTTTAAGGTGCATAATTTAATCTTTTTATCAATAATTATAAAGGTTTTTTATTATAATGGGTAAGAAAAATAACATAATTGCCTTTCAAGGTGTTGAAGGAGCACATTCCGATATGGCATGTCGACAGGCTTATCCTTATATGGATACTATGGCATTTGCGTCATTCGAAGATGCTATGCAGGCTGTTTTGGACGGAACTACATCGCTGTGCATGATACCTATCGAAAACTCAAAAGCCGGACGAGTAGCAGAGATTCATAACCTTTTGCGTAACACCGAACTATCTATTGTGGGTGAATGCTTCCAAAGAATCGAACACTTCCTTGTAGCACCAAAAGGCACTAAAATTAACGATATTACAGACATTTACTCTCACCCTCAAGCCCTCATGCAGACTAAGGAAACATTAGCCGGCTATAATTTTAAAAAGCATGAATATTCAAATACCGCCGCAGCCGCCCAAGACGTGGCAAAGTGGAATGACAAATCAAAAGCCGCTATATCATCAAGACTGGCTGCCGAGCTATACGGCTTGGACGTAATACTTGAAAATATTGAAGATGCAAATGACAACACAACCATCTTCATAGTTATGTCACTTGCCCCTATTGATGTTAACCCTGACGAAAAAACCATCACAAGTGTGTTATTTACCGCCAGAAACATACCTGCGGCACTATATAAAGCACTTGGCGGCTTTGCCACAAACAACGTAAACCTGCTGAAAATCGAAAGTTATATAGCTCCGGGTACATCAAGCACCGCTGAATTTTTTATAAGCTTTGAAGGTCACCCCGACCGGCGTAATGTTCAACTTGCTATTGAAGAACTTGGTTTTTTCTGTAGAAAAATAAAAGTTCTGGGTGTATATTCTGCCGATCATAAAAGATATGAATAAGACTATATAACGGTTTATGAAAAGAAAAGCTGAAAACATTGATGATAAGCTAAAACAGCAAACGGCACTACCGCCACGACCTTTATTTCCGAACGAGTATTTGCAACAAAGTACGAAAAAAGATACGAAATGGACTAACAAGGTTACAAAACAAAACGTAGAGGTACAAGCTAAACATAACGCAAAACTTGTTCCTAACACAGTGTCGGAAGATGATTTGCCGTCTGCTGTTTTTGCACATTCTATAGAAGAAATAAAACAAATACTTCCTGATGCCTCCCTAATATCACCTGACGAAATAAAAAATATTTGGGATTCTGATGAAAAAAAATATACTAAAAAAATAAGCCCGGAAGGCACTTATATAACTAAAGATGGAGTTATATGCAGACCGCTAAAACCACCGTCTGCGTTTAGATAAAACCTAAATAACTAATTATAATAAAAATCATACCATTTTTGTTTTAGATTATTTATCTTTATTGCGGTAGGAATATGCACTTCTTTTATATAATTACGCTCCAGATTTTTCCAATCTATGGAAAAGGTAGTTGCATACATAACAAATACTATAGTAAATAAAGATATTCCGTTGGCAACCGAATTTAAAATTGACGGTCTGATATCGGCTCCTCTGTTTCTTATATTTTCAACCCTTTTTATCCTGCTTTTAGTTCTCGGGTGCGTCGAAAAGATACTGAAATACGACCCCTTACCAAGGGCGGCAAGCCCTAAGACCATTGAATACCCGCCGACAACATTAGCACTATCCCTATCACATCTATATTCTATAGAACGCCCGAACCACTTCATTAAAAAACCATGGACAGGCATATATACCCATCTTAAAAAAAGACCGGAGAACCACGTTACAAAATTATATGTCCTATAAATGAAAACTTTTATATACCAGCCTATAAACGGAATAAATAACAACACATTTGCAAGTATCAGCAAAAATATCCTCATCATATTTGCTACATAACGGTTGATAGTATAGCTTGAGGCGGTCAGCAATCCGGGCAGAAAATCCTTATTTACCAAATGTGACAACTCATGCCCCATAATTCCCTGTATCGCCCTTACATATAACTCCTCATCATCTTTATACCTTCTGTGTATCTCGAATATTAATCCTAAAGTTAGCGTAACCGTCTGATTATTAGAACCGCCTATAGCATAAGCATTTACAACCTCGCCGTCAGTGTCTATTAGAAGCCTAGTGTTTTCCACACCGAACTTACTCCTCAACCACTGGAAAGAATCCATTATTTCCTGCTGTCTGGGAATCGCTGTCATAATACTTATATGTCTTGCACGCCTGTTTAGGAACTTTGCCGTAAATCCGAAAAGCATATCAAAGAACATATACAACAACGTAAATACACAAATCATTGAAACAAACAAAAGGAATATGTCCCAAAACGCCTTTGCAAAAAAATCATTGAAAATTATATAAAGAGGGAAAAAAACTAATGAGGCAGGTATAAGTAAGAAAATAAAATTTGCTATTGTAAGCATAAACGTTAATAAAAATACAAAAGGCTTGGCAAACATGATAAGTTGATATTTAAGTTTTATGCAAAGTAAATTTGAATTTACTATACGTATTTTGTCATCCTATGGAAAAAATTTAGGAGAAATTTTTTACCATGGGATCCAATTCGAAAAGTTTAGGAAAACTTTTCGATATTAAAAAAGTTTCCTAACTTTTTTAAATGTGGATTCCACGAATTTGTTTTACTAAACAAATTCGTGGAATGACAAGTTTACACAAATTTAATTCAAATTTACTATAAAGCTACAATATCTTATATATTAGCTATCTAAACAACCATAAATTTATATTATTTGCTATGAACAGTAAATTGCAGAGCAGCTTTACTTTCAAACCGGTTTTTCTCTACTGTTTCAGGAGCGGAAAAACCAAGCCTTTTTGTATGGATATCACGTGCTACAACATAAACCCCTGACTGCTGCTCTGCTACTTTATTAAAAGTATATGAGAGTGCCGCCAAAGCATCACTTTCAAGCTTACTCCCGTCCGGTTGCATTTGGTTATGCATAGACAACGGAACCATTGAACATACAAAGGCAACTACTTTATTACTAGTCTGCAAATGATGCTGTAGCTCAGTCTTGAGAAGGGTCGCATTATGTGCGACATTATCGGTACCATGCGGTATTACAATAAAATTATGCTCATTATTATTTCTGATAATGCCCGCCAGAGAACTTATATCACTACTAGAAAACTGCTTACTATCCTTAATTAGCCGTTCAGACTCTTCATACACCCCCCAATCGTAATAATCTACCATTGGGTCGCTAATATGACCTTTCATAATACTCACAATTTCATGGCAGTCAAAAGTCGCTACATTATACGGTGGAAATCTAGGTAAATCATATGGCTTAGAACCCATTGTACCACCGGTGGGTATGACCAATTTACGCTGAGAAACCTCGTTTAAAGATTTAATAACATTACCGGACTTCATACAGTACTTATATCTAATAAAATTAACGCTCTAACAATACATTGGAAATTTGTATTTTTTATTGCAAAAACGCCTCTTCCTTCATTTCCATAACAGGTTTTGCACCGTTTACTATGGAAGCTAAAAGTCCGTATGTTTGCGGAAGGATTTTTTTCATGAAAAATTTACCTGTAGATATCTTTGCTTCATAAAAATCCTTATCAACTCCGTCTTCTTTTAATTTTCGCAAAGATACCTCGATAAGCTGCACCCAGATATATGCGAATACCACCAAAGCCATAAGCCTTAAATATTCACTTGAACCTGCCGCCGCCTCATCAGGGTTGCCCATTCCGTTTGCGGCTATCCATAAAGATGCCTGCTGACCGTTCTTGAGTGCCATATATAAATCTTTAGTATATTCGGACATTTCAGGGTTATCACGGTGTTTATTCACAAAATTATCGGCAGGGTGGAAGAAGGAACGTAAGTACTTGCCCATTTTTTTAGGAAGTTTCCTTCCGACTAAATCTAAAGCCTGAATACCGTTTGCACCCTCATATATCTGAGCGATACGTGCATCACGCACATACTGCTCCATGCCGTATTCTTTTATATATCCGTGTCCGCCAAAAATCTGCATACCCATATTGGTAGATTCAAACCCTGCATCGGTATAGTATGATTTCAATATCGGAGTAATAAACTGCACAAAATCATCAGCTAGCTCTTTTACCTTATTATCATCGTGTTTCTTGCTGATATCTATTTGTAAAGCCGTATAGCAAGCCAACGCCCTTGCACCTTCATTAAAGCTACGCATAGTAAGTAACATACGCCTGATATCAGGGTGTACCAAAAGAGGGTCGGCTTCTTTTTCAGGATATTTAGGTGCTTTTAGCGACCTTCCCTGCAATCTCTCCGATGCATATTGAGCGGCGTTCTGATATGACACCTCCGACAAGCCAAGCCCCTGAATCCCCACATATAGCCTCGCCTCATTCATCATAGTGAACATTGCCCTCAAGCCCTTATGTGCCTCTCCTACAAGATAACCGACAGCTGTGTCATAATTCATAACGCAGGTAGGTGATGCATGTATTCCCATTTTATGTTCAATAGAACCGCAGGTAACATTATTTGCACCGCCCAATGAACCGTCATCATTTACCCAAATTTTCGGAACTACAAATAAACTTATGCCTTTAACTCCGGCAGGTGCATCGGGCAATTTTGCCAGAACAAGGTGAATTATGTTTTCCGTAATATCCTGCTCACCGGCTGAAATAAAAATCTTAGAACCGCTTATCTTATACGTCCCGTCTTCATTGGGAATTGCCTTTGTTCTAATTAACCCCAAGTCCGTTCCGCATTGCGGTTCTGTAAGGCACATTACCCCCGACCATGTTCCGTCCACCATTTTGGGCAGGAATTTTTGTTTTATCTCATCAGTGGCATGCATATATATTGCATTATACGCACCATGCGTCAAACCCGGAGTAATTCCGAATGAGAGATTTGATGAGCATATCATTTCACTTACCGACATATTCAGAACTTCCGGCAGCCCCTGACCGCCAAAATCAGGCGAACATGTAAAGCTTGTCCAGCCTGATTGAACATAAGTTTGATACGCCTCTTTAAAGCCTGAGGGAACAGTAACCTTACCGTTATCGAATTTCACCCCCTCTGCGTCGCCGGACTGATTGATAGGGAACAAAACCTCTTCACATAATTTAGCACCCTGATCAAGCAATGCGGTAATGAGGTTATCGTCCACCTCTTCAAAACCCTGAATATCGTTATATTTCGAAACATTAAGCCATTCTTTTAATACGAACTCAAAATCTCTTACCGGTGCTTTATACTGAGGCATAAATTACTCCTTAACCGTTATTTTCTTTTGGAACCACAAATTTTAAAGTGGTAATTACAGGATAGTGGTCGGAACCCATAGCCGGCCCCCTTTCCCGTTTTTGAACTACAATATTATTTGACACTAAAATATTATCAATCGTTATCCCCATCAAATTAGGTAGGAACGAAGGCCAAGAAGGCTTATATGCTCCTATGCCCAGACCTATATCACCCTCTTTCATATTAGACGATTCTGCCATTTTCCGAAAATGGGGCGAGAACCTTGTACTATTAAAATCACCTACAACCAGCCTATGGTCTATTTTCTCTTTAACCACATGCTCGCCTATTGATTCAAGAACGTCCTGATTGGTCTGTGCAAAACTCGGAAATATCGGCGGCGGAGGATGCGTCCCGTATAAAACGAAAGGCACTTCATAACCCGTAGTCTCTCCTCGCAGGACTATTACTGGCGACTCGTCTTTTAGATATTTTATCTCTATCTCGTCAACATACAAACGGCTGAAAACCGCCATATTACGACCTCCTCTCATATCTTTACTGATATGATAAGGATACGCCCACTTTATTCTTCTGATAGCATCTTGCCATCTTTCATTGACTTCTAGTAGAACTACTATATCGACATCTTCGGTTTTAGAAACTATCCACCTAGTCATTTCATCGACATTAACGTTATTGCGGTTAACATTATATTGCAAAACCTTAACTTCATCGTAATCTTCGGTAACCTCCTCATTTATATCAAAATACGGTACAACCTTATAAGCCTGACTTGCACATATAACCAACGTTATCAATGCCCACATTTTTCTTTTTGCAAACAATAGTAGGATCGTCAATAGTGCCGCTATAAGTACGTATTGCACCACAAAATGCGAGAAAAGGTCAAATAACCAGTACATACTCGCCATATATGAAAACGATACCGAAAACAAAAGTATAACCGCAAGAAAAACCCACAGTCTTGAAATAAAACTTTTTTTATTCTTATCCCTACGCCGTCTCATTTGCTACCTGCATGTTATATAACTTTTTAATTCCTAAGAGGTTTGCCCGTCTCAAGCATATGTTCGATTCTGTCCAACGTTCCTTCATTTTTAACCAGTTCCATAAAAACATCAAGTTCCAGATTCAGTAAATCCTGCTCTGTAAGTTCTTTTGTTATATCGGTATTACCACCGCTTAACACGGTTGCAAGTGCTTTTGATACAACTTCGTCATATTTAGTAGCTTTACCGTTTTTTACGTATCCGTCAATGGCCATATTAAGAGCAGCCCTTGCAGTTTTACCCGGCAGGCTTATTGAACGCATTTGCGGCGGACTATATCCGTCAACCAACTCAAGGCACTTATTCTTTGCATCACTCAATAGCCTCTTACGGTTCATGCTAATTGAATCTTTATCAAGCAGGATAAGCATATCTTTAGCCTCCTCCGCCGACTTGGCTACTTTTGCAAGACCGATATTTTCAAAAGACCTGATTATGGCAGGCATAGTATTAGCCGTCTTTATAGGACTCAAACCACTGAACATACGCCCGAGTTTGGCCGTAACGGTTTGCTCATCAAGCCTTTTGTCTATATTGCGTATTAGCATTTCCTTACAACCGCCCCAGCCGGGAACAATACCTACACCAACTTCAACAAGCCCTGTGTACGTTTCAACATGTGCCTGTACCGCATCAGAATGCATCAATATCTCACAACCGCCACCTAATGCCATACCGCTTACGGCAGTAACAACAGGAAATGGGGCAAATTTCAATGCCATATAGGCATCTTGTCCACGCTTGATAATTTCCCTGATATCCTTCCATGCGGCAACATTTGCGGCAAATAACAAAACTCCGATATTCGCACCCACACAGAAATTATCAGAGTCATTAGCTATAACCAGACCTTTATACTGCTTTTGCACGATTTCAATTGATTTTTCTATCATTTCAAGAATCATAGGGTCGACGCTGTTCATCTTGGACGTATATTCAAGACATGCAATGCCGTCACCTATATACCATAAGCTTGCCGAAGGGTTTTTCAATATCGGTTTATTTCCTACCTTCTTATCAGCCAGCATCCATGCATCAGGTGAAACTTTTATTTCCGCATAATCACCGCTGCCGGTTATATAAAAACGCTTACCGCCCTCAAGTTTATACATCGGATTATCACCCGCTTTTTCAAGCAGTTTAGGAATACTCATTCCTTCCGACTTTAACTTTTCAGCCAGCCATTTTGCTCCCGAAACTTTATCACAACCTAATTTATCAATCAGCTCAAAAGGACCGTATTTCCAGTTATAGCCTAGCTTCATAGCTTCATCTACGGCAACAATATCATCTGATATTTCAGGCACTAACGAAGCCGCATAGCTCAATGTTTTCAATAATACCGACTTTCCGTATTTTCCGCCTATATCATCATGTTCTATAAGTTTTCTAAGCCCGCCTTTAGCCGCATCTACACTTTGCAAGCTAGGTCTTACAGCAGGAGAATATTCACCTGTTTTTAGGTCAATTACTTCCTTAATCTTTTCGCCTGTTTCGGTATTTAAACGGTAAAACCCTCCGTTACCCTTCCTGCCTGTATAACCTTCACTTATCATACGCTTAACAAGTTCAGGCTCTTTATATATCTTTATAAACTCATCGGTTTCGGGCAGGGTTTTTGAAAATTCCTTCGCTATCAAAGGCATCAAATCAATGCCTATCAAATCCAACAGACCGAATATGCCCGTTTTAGGAATTCCCACGGGTCTTCCCATTACCAAATCAGCCTCTTCAACCGTAATACCTATATCCATAGCGTCCAGAACACCGACAGTCATCCAGTAGCACCCGATACGGTTAGCAATGAATCCTGGGGTATCTTTACAATCGACAACTCCCTTACCCAGCTTCACATCACAAAACTCCCTGACGACTTTTGCTATATCGGCAGATGTATTCTCACCGACCACTAACTCAAGTAATCTCATATATCTTGGAGGGTTGAAAAAATGCGTAACCATAAAATGCTTGTTAAATTCTATAGGCATTTCTTCTATCAACAAATGCAGCGGTATCGTAGATGTATTGGAGGAAACCACAGCCTCAGGCTTTTTAAACTCACTTATTTTTTTATACAGATCCCTTTTGATTTCCAAATCTTCCAGAACCACCTCAATAATCCAATCAACATCGGATAATAAGCTTAAATCATCTTCAAGATTACCGGGTATTATAAGTTTGGCTTTACGCCTATGCGTCAATGGTGCCGGATCGGTTTTCAACAATCTTTCAATAGCACCTTTGGCAAGCTGACTTCTGTCTTTTGCATCTTTTGGAACGATATCCAGCAAGACTACTTCCGTTCCCGAATTTGCCACATGTGCCGCAATTGAAGCCCCCATAACACCGGAACCTATAACCGCAACTTTATTTATACTAAAACTCATACCTTAACTTCCCGTATTTTTTCTATATTGCTTCTAATATCGTAGCTATTCCCTGACCGCCGCCGATACACATCGTTGCCAGAGCGTACTTCCCCTTCTTTCTTTTTAACAATCCGGCGGCTTTACCTACAATACGCCCCCCTGATGCACCAAGGGGATGACCTAAAGCAATCGCCCCCCCGTCAAGATTTAGCTTTTCCGTATCAATATTAAGCTCCTTGATGACAGCGATAGCCTGTGCCGCAAATGCTTCATTTAACTCAATTATATCAATATCTTTTAACTCAAGACCTGCTCTTTGCAATGCTTTTTTTGTAGCATTAACCGGTCCTATCCCCATAATTTCAGGAGCACAGCCCGAAACGGCAAAACTTTTTATACGGGCAATCGCCTTCAAACCGTTTTTACCTGCATATTCCTCACTACATATAAGCAATGCTACCGCACCGTCAGTAAGAGGCGATGAAGTTCCGGCTGTTACCGTGCCTTTTGAATCAAACGCAGGTCTTAGCTCCTCCAGTTTTTCAACCGTAGTTTCAGGGCGGATACAACCGTCTTTAGATACCGTTTTACCACCATAGACAATATTGATTATCTCGTCGTTGAATTTTCCGCTCTCCGCAGCTTTATAGGCTTTTTTATGACTATCTACGGCAAATTGCTCCTGTACCTTTCTTTTTATATTATATTTGTTAGCAAGATTTTCCGCCGTTACTCCCATACTTTCATATGCTTCGGGATATCGTTCATATAGTTCGGGGTGAGGAAGCGGGTTAAAGCCCGTCATAGGCACTCTTGTCATTGATTCCATACCGGCGGCTATAAACACATCTCCCATACCTGCCGCAATGTTTGCAGCGGCAATATGCACGCTCTGCATTGATGAGCCGCAAAAACGGTTAACCGTTTGCCCTGCAACGGATATCGGCAGCCCTGCAATGAACGAAACAAGCCTTGAAACATTTAACCCCTGCTCACCTTCAGGGAAAGCACAACCCATTATCAAATCTTCAATATCGGTTGCCTTTACCCCCGTTCTTTCAACTAATGCTTTTACCACTTGGGCGGCAATCTCATCGGGTCTTATATCGGTCATTTCGCCTTTATGTGCCGGAGTAAACGGAGATCGTACATATCCGGCAATTACTGCATTCTTCATCAATTCCTCTACTACATGTTGTCAAATAATCCGATTATAGTAATTGCAAGTTAATAAAAACTCTAGTGTTTTTTTATATTATACTTATTCCAAATAACTTCCATGCGTTTGAGAGTAATTTACACGCTATAAAATACCCGTCATACTATTCAGCTCTCACCGACCTTATCCTTCTTAGCAAGTTCTCTTTTCAATATTTTTCCTATCAGCGATTTAGGCATTTCATCTACAAACTCAATATATGCAGGCTGCTTATATTTTGCTAACTTTCCTTTTAGGAATTCTTTTATTTGAGCCTCGGTTACTACCTCCTCCTGTTTCAGCTTGATATAGGCTTTAACTAATTGACCTTTTTCGTCATCGGACACACCCAGAACGCTAGCCTCCTCAATACAAGGGTGCTTATATAATTCTTCTTCAATTTCCCTCGGATAAACGTTGAAACCGCTTGTAATTATCATTTCCTTCAACCTATCGACAATATAGATATAACCGTCTTTATCCATATAGCCCATATCTCCGGTATGCAGCCACCCTGAGCGAATCGTAGCTTTTGTCTCCGCCTCATTACCGAGATAACCCTTCATGACCTGAGGGCCTTTGATGCATATTTCACCTATCTCACCTATCGGCATCGGCTTCCTTTCCCCTTCAATATCCATTATTTCAACAACGGTATTGGGCAAAGGTATGCCTATAGCCCCCTTCTTGTTCTCACCGAATAAAGGATTAGCCACGGCAACGGGTGAGCTTTCGGTAAGCCCGTAACCTTCTATCAGTTTACAACCGGAGATTTCCTCAAACCTTTCTTTAACTTCTAACGGCAACGGCGCACCGCCCGATATACAGAATTTGAGCGAAGACAGATTATAGCTAGGTGTTTTCTCATGGTTGTTAAGGGCGGTAAATAAAGTCGGGACTCCGGGCATTAATGTTATTTTCTTTTTAGGTATGTCTTTTAATAGATTACCTATTTCAAGGCGTGAATGTATTACTATTTTACACGCTTTTAATATGCTAAGATTCATAACTACGGTCATAGCAAAAACATGGAAGAACGGCAGAACGCCGAACATCACCTCCTCACCCTCCTTCAATCCCTCAAACCAAGCACCTGTCTGGATAGTGTTGCCGTATAGATTTGCATGTGTCAGCATAGCACCTTTTGGCGAACCTGTCGTACCACCCGTATATTGCAAAACGGCAACATCTTCTTTAGGATTAATTTCTACATGCTTGAAATTGCCGTCATTTTCATAGAACGAATCGGCACAAATATTAGCCTCTCCATAACTAACCGAGGCTACCGATTTCTTTTTAAATAAACCGAACATCACCCCTTTTAAGAGCGGCAACTGCTTTTTAAAATCACCCACAATTACCTTCTCAAGCATTGTAGATTGTAAGAGGCTTGCTGTTTTATCAAAAACCAAGCCTAAATTTAAAGTTACCATTATTTTTGTTTTGGAATCCTGCACCTGATGTACTAATTCATTAACAGTATAAAGAGGATTATAGTTAACTACAATCCCGCCTGCCTTTAAAATTCCGTAATACGCAATTATAAACAAGGGACAGTTCGGCATTAATAAACCTACCTTATCACCTTTTTTAACACCGTTGTCCTGAAGGCCTTTAGCAAATTTATCTGATAACTTTAAAATATCATTATAACTGTATATTTTTCCATAATAATCCACACAAACGCAATCGCCGTACTTTTTGGCAGACTCGTCCAAAATCATATGTAGGGGCTGCAAAATTATGGGGTTATCCCACTTAATATTTTCAGGATAGTTTTTCTCCCACAGATATTCTTTTTTACGTATAGCCATAATCAGATTACAAACCTTTCATTAATAAATCCATTTCAGGATAAACTATATTTTTTTTATTAGAAATATTTTTCTTATAAGTTGCAATATAGTAAATTCTAAATTCATTTCTCATAAAAAACGTCATTACCCGAATTGCCAAAGGCAATTATAGGGTAATCTCACCGAGATCGCCCTATAGTTTTCTAAAGAAAACTCGGGCGATGACGTAAATGAATTTAGAATTTACTATACATATCAATCATGACAATTTTTAGCCTTCGTAACGAAATCATTTGTAAAATTACTTATTGATGTTATCTTAAATTCCCGTTTTCCAATTTTTTATTACATAAGAAGGTATTTATATGAAACAGGATAACCCAAACGAACCCGACCAAAAACATAGTTGGCTACAAAAATTACTAGAAAACAACAGTAAAAAACAAGACCCTCTGGAAACAAGTCTGTCCGATTCGAGCAGAGCAGAAAAATCAGCCGACTTAGACGAGTCGGTTAGGTCGGGTCTTAATGCATCGAACAGAGCAAAGCTATCTGAAGAAAATAAAAGTAAAAATCACGTTCAATCATTAAAAGATGAAAGAAGTAAAATCACGGCTGAAGAAGTAATGTGGTTTGGAAGTTAAAATATAACTTAACATAAGTAGGGTTAGACAATATCCTACTTATGTCCCTTTTCAATTTTTATCAATGCTTCTAAAATTTTTCTTCCGATAACCTCCGATTCATATTTTTGAGCCGTCTTATATGCATTCTCAGCAAGTTTTCTAGCCAAAGCCCTGTCGTTTAATAATTTTTCCACCGCCGAAGCTATCATTCTGCTATCGCCTTTTTCAACAATAATTGCATCTTTTTTCTGCGTAGCTATTTCCGCAGGTCCTTCTGAATCGGTAGTGATTACCGCTTTTCCCCTTGCAAAAGCTTCCAGCAAAATTATACCGAAAGGTTCATGTATCGAAGGCAGCACAAAAATATCTATATTATTAAAAAACTTCGACTTATTCTCAACCCACCCCAAAAACTGAACCCTATCATCTAAATGCAAATCCTTAACAAGCTTTTTGAGTATAGGCTCTTCTTCACCTGTTCCGCCTATAACGGCTTTAAAATCAACTGCCCTGTCTTTTAGCTCGGATAAAGACCTTACAAAAAAATCAAATCCTTTTTTTTGTACAAAACGCCCCATAGTACCTATAACAACCGGCACTTTGAATTCACTTATAGCAACTTCGGAACTAGGCATTTTTATCATGTTCGGGATTTTGTATATAGTATCTTCTTTTTGTCCCATAGAGATAAGGGTTGATTTTAGATCTTCGGTTGTCGCAAACATGGCACTAAATCCGATTTGCCTTTTTAAGCTATAATTATGCGTAACGCCGACTATAGGTAGTTTAAGCTTTTGTGCGGGAGACCTTAACAGGATTGCCGCCCTGTTACCGTGTACAATAATTACATCAGGCTTTATTTGCTTCAGGATTTTCTTCAGATAACTTTTAGCCAAAAAGTCAAATATACCTTTATTTTTAACATTAACTATGTTCACCTGAAGACCTACCAGAGCAGGTCTTACCTGAGCATTAGGATGTATAATAGCCGTTACCTTACACCCCTGATTCTTCAGACATGTGCAATAATCTATAAAAGCTTGTTCTATACCTCCTAAACCACGGCTAAACATGGCGTTTACTACATGCATACAAGACCTTTTTTACTATTATCGATATCCAAAAATTAGAAAAAATGCACACAAAGCACCGTTTGGTGGTATCAAAATCTAAAAAGAACCACAAGTTTAAAAACTATACAAGATTATTTGCGACATAAAAGACTTTAATTAACCCAATTGCAAGTTTAACGATCAAACCGTTAAACTTACGTTAATTAATCGTCATCAGGTAATTTACTTTTTTGAACTCGGCAGGCTTTATAATCTCACACGACTCAACCCTTACCGAATGTAACTTACCGTCGAGTTCACGCTCCCAAAAATCCAAAAACCCCTTTAAATGTGGAAAATCAGGGGATTTATCATATTCTTGCCATAAATATGTTTGTAACAAAGAAGGATGGTCGGGCATAAAATAGAAAATATTTGCCGTTGTTAGCCTTAAATCATTTAACATTAACTGCATATAACTCATACAAATAACCTCCATAACCACGAGTTATAAGGTTATTATAGCATAAAATTTGTTAAATTTTGATTAAAATTAACAGAAAAACCATTACAAATAATACTATTCGCCCGTCATTATCCTGTCAACCAGCTCTTTAACCGTAGGAACGAATCCATCTTTATAGAAAGGATCTTGAGCAAACTTGTATGCGTTATGACCTGCAAACATCAATTGATCTTCAATAGAACCGGCTCCATGTGCAATATCCTGCAAGGTTTTTTGTATGCAAAAACTTCTTGGATCGGCTTTTTTACCGGTAGTATAATCATCATGATCCTTCCAGTTACTGAAGCTACAATGACTCAAACAGCCCATGCAATTTACCTGATCCTCATGAATAATATCAGCTTCTTTTTTAGTGACGAATATCAATGTAGATTCCGGCGTTTTCAACGCCTCCACATAACCTTCCGAAATCCATTTAACCGCTCTTTCTTTGTCTTGAGTTTCAACATAGACATTTCTTTTTCTCGGCCCTATAGGCAAGGCTTCGGTTAATACGCCTTCAGGATTAGTAACATACGGAATCTGCCTGTCCTGCCTGCCTTCAAGGCTTCTTAAAAAATCATTCCTCACAGCAGAAGAATAAAAGCCCGTAGGGCTAAATCTATTAAGCAGAACATCGCCCTCACTTAAGGTCAAAAGCCTTTTTTTCCAATCATCAGGCACAGGGCTTTCCTTTGTCAGTATAGGTCTTGTACCGTATTGAAAGCAAATCGGCCCTATCTCAGGGTTATCAAGCCAGTGTGACCAGTCTTTCAAATACCAAACCCCTCCCGCCATAACGATAGGCGTATCATTCAAGCCCACCGAATTCATAAAACTTCTTATTTGTGCAACCCTCGGATACGGGTCTTCCGGATTTTTAGGGTCTTCACTGTTACTTAAACCGTTATGACCTCCGGCAAGCCACGGGTCTTCATATACCACGGCTCCAAGCCTTTCGTATGATTTTGAATATGAACGCTTCCATAATGCCCTGAACGCTCTCATAGATGAAACTATAGGATAATAATAAACATTATATTTTTCTGCTATTTCAGCTAACTTATAAGGCATTCCCGCACCGCATGTAACGCCATGCACAAGCCCCTTAGCACCTTCCAGCACACCTTCTAAAACCCGTTGTGCGCCACCCATTTCCCATAAAACATTTATGTGCAAACGCCCTTCACCGTTAGATGTCTCATGAGCGATTTTAGCCTGATGGATACCGCCTTGAATACCCATTTGGACAAGCTCTTCATGACGTTCGCGCCTCGTATGTCCTTTATAAACTACAGGGATTACATTGCCGTCTTTATCGTAACTATCGGCATTTACGCCCGAGAAGGTTCCCACAGCACCGGCTGCGGCAAAAGCACCCGAACTATCACCGTTAGTTACAGCCACTCCCTTTCCACCCTCAACAATCGGTAAAACTTCTTTCCCTGATATAAGAACCGGTTTTAAATTTTTTAACAAAGTTTATTCCAATTTAAGTTTAAAAATATAGTTAAGAAAAATTTTATATCAAAGACACTTTAATAAGTCCACACGATAAAGACCTTTGACGATAAAAGTTAAAACAAACCTCGTAGTAAAGATTAAAGAATAACCGAGAAAATAACAGGTAGCACCCCTGCTTATTTAAGTATTAGCCGGCATTGCACAGACTACGCATCTTATCATAAGCCGCAGTAAAGCCGCTTAGTGAGTATGTATCGATAGAGTAAGTGCCTTTTGTAGAAGTGCCTTTTATTCTCATTTTCATTCCTTTTTTCATTTTACCTATTGCTATATTATCGTATTTTGCCGTTTTAAACCACGCAAACTCACCGTCTGTCACGCTAAGTTTATATTCCACGTTATCGATAATAGCACGAGGCTCCGTACCTTCTTTATACGGATAACCGCTCGTAATACTGAACTCATCACGATCACCGCTAACATTGGTTACCATCACATAAGGATCGCCCCTATGACTGTAATTACCGGTCTTATTAGTCGGAAAACTAACAATGTAGCACAACTTCCGACTGTTTTGATAAGAAGTATATACCGACCAGTCCTGATATGAGTTTTTAAATTCCTGCGAATTTGCAACCGAAGCTACCGCAAAAAATGAAAAAACTACTGATATAAATAATAATTTATGTCTCATATTAAAAAACTACTTATTTTTTGTTACTATTGACTACGCTAAAGGATTAACGCAAAAATCATTTTTGGTCAAATTATTTTCAAAAAAACCTTGATTTAGGCTAGTATCGGCGGAAAAATAGTTAAAAAATTAACTAACCGATCAGTTTTTTCATCTTTTCCCGAGAGGCTTGAAAACTTGATTCCAACTCACCGAACAGATCTTTGATTTCTTCAATGTTACCACCTTCATCTATCATCATTGAATGAGCTTCGCTCTCAATTTTATCGGCGATATCCGACACTATTTCAGCGCCGAATTCATTGGCAGTATTTTTCATTGTATGGGCAAGAGATTGGATTTTAAGGCAGTCTTTTGACTCAATTCCGTTTTGTATTCCGACAATATAAATTGAGGAATCTTTAAAGAAATTATTTATTTCCGAGGAAAAGTCATCTTCTAATAATTGTTTTATTTTCAGGTACTTTTTCTCATTTATCAAATGTAACATCGTTACAACATAGTAAAAACAAATATGCCTTTACCGCCTCTTTAAAATAATATAAAAACTATTATCATAAATTATACATACCAAAAGTTAACAAACAATTAACCCGAGTCAAAAACAATACCGATTATAACAACACAGCGATTTTAATATGAAAATTCTACTTATAGAAGATGATATAAAAGTATCCGAATATATAATAAACGGCTTAAAAGAAGCAGGGCATAACGTAGACAGCTCAAGGGACGGTAAAGACGGCTTATTTCTTGCTACCACCGAAATTTATGATGTAATTATAGTTGATAGAATGCTGCCGTCAGTTGACGGACTTACAATTATACAGACAATGCGGGCTTCCGATAACAAAACACCTGTTATCATATTAAGTGCACTTGGAGATGTAGACGATAGGGTAAAAGGTCTAAAATCAGGTAGCGATGATTACCTTGTAAAGCCTTTTGCCTTTGTTGAGTTGATGGCAAGAATAGATGCTTTAAGTCGCAGAACGGCAGGTTGCTCAGGGAAGAACCTAACCGTTTTAAAAGCAAGAGGCATTGAACTTGATCTGTTATCCAGAAAAGTAAGGGTAAATGATAAGGAAGTTGATATTCAGGGGCGTGAATTTAACCTCCTTGAATACCTGATGCGAAATAAAGGCAATGTAGTTACCAGAACCATGCTCTTAGAAGGTGTTTGGGATTACAATTTCGACCCTCAAACCAATGTTATAGATGTACATGTCAGCAGGGTACGCAAAAAGATAGGCGATGATGGCGGAAAAATAATCAGGACGGTTCGCGGTGCAGGATATATCATCGAGTAGCCCTCGAAATTATTATCAAAGTTCCAGCTTTAAAATGGCTGCTCTGTTTACGTTTCTGTTAAGCCTGTGCGTAATAATCATAGGATATTTCTTGTATGATTTCAGCCAAAAAAGCTTTTTGAGGGAAACTGAAGCCGCAATTAATAGTGAAATTGAAAACATACTGTCAATCACCTCCGATGCCGGCAGTAAAGGCGTGGAATCTCTAATTACAAAGCGAGGTAAACTAAAAAAACACCCTATATACTACTATCAGGATATAGACGGCAACTTTCTTGCAGGCAATATAGATAATGTTCCCAAGCAAACTTCGCTGATAAAAGAGGGTATAGTCGGTTTTAAAATAGACATAAACGGCACAGAGCATCAGGTTGCCGCCAAAATACACACATTTGCCGACGGTTCAAAGCTATTGGTAGCAAGGAACATTCACGACATAATAACCGGCTATAACAAGCTGAAAACTTTCAGTATTTTTATTATAATCTTTATGTTACTGGTAGTTTTGATAAGCTTCCTGATAAGTAACTTTGTTGTCAGCCGTATAAACAAAATAACCAATACGGTACGGCAGATAATAGACACAGGCGACCTGTCACGCCGGATATCGACCGATAGCAATTGGGACGACCTTAGCTATCTTTCCGATACGCTTAATCATATGCTGGAAAAAATAGAATCCCTGATGCAGAGTGTAAAGCAGGTCAGCGACAATATCGCCCATGATTTAAAAACCCCTATAACAAGACTAAGGGGGGACTTAGATAACTTAAAGAACAAAAAGCTTACCGGAAAAGATATTTCACAACTGGTAGATGAAGCAGACAGGATAATAAATATATTTAATTCCCTATTGAGAATCGCAAATATTGAAAAAGGCAAGTCATCGCAAAATTTCGCCGATATACAAATAAACACCGTTTTAAAAGACGCAGTTGAACTTTATGAGCCTTTCATACACGAAAATAACTTGCACATTAACTTTGAGGCGGAAGAAACTCTACTTATAAATGCAGATAAGGACATGTTGTTCCAGATGTTCGCAAATATAATTGATAATGCTATAAAATTCTCACCTTCTAACAGCGATATTAATATCAGGCTATCAAAAGAAAAAAATTATGCACTGGTATCCATATCCGATAAAGGAGCGGGGATAAATAAAAATGATTACGAAAAAGTTTTCGAGCGTTTTTACAGAGCCGATAAAAGCCGCAATACACACGGTCACGGTCTTGGACTAAGCATGGTTAAGGCTATTGTAGATATCCACAAGGGAATAATAAAATTAGAGGATAACAATCCGGGTTTAATAGTAAATATCTATATACCTATAAGATAAAAATTAAAATCTTTTAATATATCAAAGACCTTTATTTAATGTAGCCTGTATTATAATGTTCTTATTAAATATAATACGGATTCTTTTTTATGAAAATTGCTATAATAGGGAGTGGAATTTCCGGGCTTGGTTCGGCCTATTTACTGGGCAAAGAGCATGATATTACCATATATGAAAAAAATGATTATATCGGAGGGCATAGCCGTACCGTAGATGTAAAAATTGACGGTAAGGACATAGCTGTTGATACGGGCTTCATAGTTTTTAATTACCGCAATTATCCTAACCTTTCGGGGCTGTTTAACCATCTGGGCGTAAAGGTTGCAAAAAGCGATATGTCGTTCGGTGTAAGTATTGATAATGGCCGGCTTGAATACGGCACACGCAGACCTTTTGATATATTCGCCCAAAAAAGGAATCTACTACGCCCCAAATACTGGGAAATGCTTTTTGACATATTAAAATTCAACAAAAATGCAGACAAATATGTTAATAGGGACATCACCCTCGGAAAGCTCCTTGATGAACTTGGAACGGGCGATTGGTTCCGTAATTACTATCTTTTAGCTATGGGTGCTGCTATATGGAGTACGCCCACTAAAGGAATGCTTGATTTTCCTGCAAAAACATTTATCAAATTTTTCGATAATCACGGTCTGCTTACAGTTAACGACCAACCCCAATGGTACACTGTCGAAGGCGGAAGCAAAGAATATGTTAAGATAATTACAAAGAAACTTACAAACAGTGTCAGATTGTCATGCGGAGTTGAAAAAATAATCCGCAAAGAAAGCCATGTCGAGATATTATCCATTGACGGAAAAAAAGAAAAATATGACGCTGTAATCTGTGCTTGCCATAGCGATCAGGCTTTGAAAATGCTTGATGAGCCTACTGCCGATGAACAAAAAATACTCCAATCAATAAAATACCAACCAAATGAGATGTATTTACATTCCGACACAACCTTTATGCAAAAAAGGCAGGGGGCATGGTCTAGCTGGGTTTACCTGTCCGAAGGTAAGGAGGACAACTCCGAAAATATAAGCCTTAGCTATTGGATGAACAACCTACAACCGCTAGAAACCGACAAAACCGTCATAGTTACACTTAATCCGCACAGAAAACCGGACGAATCTGTTATTTACGACCACTATACTTTTGAACACCCTGTTTTTGATGATGATGCTATAAAAGCTCAGGAAAATATAGAAAAAATTCAAGGCAAGGATAAGATATGGTACACAGGGGCATGGCTTCAATACGGGTTCCATGAAGACGGTCTGTCAAGTGCCGTAAAGGTCGCAAAAAAACTCGGAGCAAAAATACCATGGCAATAGATGCTCGGATATTTAACGCAAAAGTTATGCATAAGCGTCTATTCCCGAAGGTTAACGGCTTTACATACGGTATATATTACATAGCATTACCGCTTGAGCAACTGAACGAAAAATCTACTGCCCTTCCCGATATATCTATAAATAAATATGCATATTTAAGCTTTTATGAAAAAGACCACGGCAGCCGTGAAGGAACAAATCTTGAATTATGGATAAGAAAAATCTTAAAAGAACATAACATAAACGAACATATTAAGGAGATACAATTAGTATGTATGCCAAGGGTGTTCGGTTATGTTTTTAATCCCGTAAGTTTTTGGCTTTGCTTTGATAAAAATGAAAAATTAATAGCAGTTCTATGCGAAGTTAATAACACTTTCGGAGAAACGCACAGCTATCTTTGTTATAATAAAGACATGAAGGAAATTAAAACCGATGATATCATAAAAACAAAAAAGCTATTCCATGTATCACCTTTTTTAAAAAGAGAAGGAGGCTATAAATTCAGATTTTCATTAAACGGCAATAAGCTGGGTATATGGATAGATTTCTACGATTCGGAGGGCAAAAAACAGCTAATTACCTCACTTATCGGAACATTAGAACCCCTTACAAAAGAGAGTCTGAGAAAAGCATTTTACAAACACCCATTGGTAACATTAAAAACTATTTTTCTAATCCATTGGCAGGCAATAAAGCTTATCATTAAAGGAATAAAATATATCCCTAAGCCCAAACAACTAAAAGACAGGATAAGTAAAAATTAAAAAAGTTTAATTTAACAGTAACCACCTATTTATATACTAAGCGGTATAATAGTAATTGTTTTCATTAGTACGGGACTATAATAATGCTAGAAAAACAGGTTATTAATAAATTTCTTCAACAGCTTGAGAAAATTCAATACGGCTCTGTCGGGGTAACTACTCCCGATGGGAAAAAATATTATTTTGCAGGTAAAAATTCCGCAACCCATGCCGATTTAAAAATTCATGATTACAGGGCAATAACCAACCTTTTGGCGAAAGGTGATATAGGGTTTGCCGAGAGCTACCGTGACGGCTTGTTTGACTCGGACAACCTCGAAAATCTCTTAACAGTAGCCTTGCAAAATGCCCAAATAATGGAAAGTTACCTATATGGAGGCAAGTTTTCAGGCATAATGGCACAATTGCTTTATTACATGCGTTCAAACACCCTAAAAGGCAGCCGTAGGAACATTCAGGCACATTACGATTTGGGAAATGATTTTTATTCCTTGTGGCTAGACCCTACAATGTCTTATTCGGCAGCCATATTCAAAGATGAAAACGAGCCTTTAGTTCAGGCACAACACAACAAATATGATAGAATAATAAATAGCTTAGACACAAATTCCGGAAGCCTTCTTGAAGTAGGCTGCGGGTGGGGTGGCTTTGCCGATAGGGCTGTTGAAAAAGGTGATTTCGCATTAAAGGGAATAACAATATCAAATCAACAATATCACTACGCAAAAGAAAGGCTAAAAAATAATGCCGACATAGTTTTAGAAGATTATCGTAAACTAGAAGGAAGATACGATAATATCGTATCAATTGAAATGTTTGAAGCTGTAGGGGAAAAATTCTGGACAACATATTTCAGTAAAATGAAATCATTACTAAGTCAGAAAGGAAAAGCCGTAATACAGACTATAACTATTGACGAGCAGTATTTTGAACGATACAGAAAAACCGGTGATATGGTAAGAAGTTTTATTTTCCCCGGCGGTATGTTACCTTCGGTAACACGCTTTAAACAAGAAGCGGCAAAAGAAGACTTAAACGTAAAACACATACACAGCTTCGGTCAGGATTACGCGAAAACACTAAAGCACTGGTCAAAGTCATTTGAAAGCAATCTGCCGAAAATCAGAAAAATCGGCTTTGACGAAAAGTTCATAAGGCTATGGCGTTTTTATTTATGTGCCTGCACTGCAAGCTTTACGGCAGGCAGAACAAACGTAGTTCAGGCAGAGTTAAGCCATGCTTAGATATTTTATCATTTCATCAATTATATTATTTAGTTTTTGTCAGACAAGCTTTGCTGAAAATTATCTGGAAAAACATATCCAATCTCCAAAAATAATAGGCAGCTCAAAATTCAAGGTTATGTTCTGGCATGTTTATGATGCGAGCTTATACTCAACCGACGGGAAGTTCTCTTTTGACAAAACATTCGCCCTCAAGCTCGACTATAAAAGAAAATTAGAGGGCGAAAAAATAGCAGAAAGGTCTGCCGAAGAAATGCGTAAAATAGGTTTTAATGATGAAGTAACTCTGGCAGGCTGGTTTTCGCAAATGCGTAGTATATTCCCGAATGTCGATAACGGTAATTATATTACGGGAATATATATACCGGGTGAAAATACTATATTTTATATGGACGGTAAAAAAATAGGTGAGATAAGTGATAAGGAGTTCGGAAAATGGTTTTTCGGTATATGGCTTAGTAAAAAAACAAGCGAGCCTGAACTTCGCTCAAAACTTCTGGGAATACGCTGATGCGTGAACAAATATCCGCAAAAGAGCTTGTATCATATGGCAGCCTTGCCGCTCCCCTATCTTTTGCGGGTATCTCCATTTATGTAAACGCCCCCGACTATTATGCAACACAGTACGGCATGTCATTAGGCACACTTGGACTAGCCTTACTGGCATTGCGTTTTATAGATGGAATACAAGACTCTATCATAGGTTATTTAAGTGATAGGAACATTCACAAACGAACGATTTTCATGCCCTTATCACTGATAATACTTGGTATAAGTTTTTTCATGCTGTTTAGCCCCATAACAAGCCATTATTTAATATGGTTCATATTAATGATATTTATATCTACTACGGCATTTAGCATTTTAACTATAAACCTTAACTCGATAGGTGCAATGTGGAGCCGTAATAGCGAACAAAAAACTACTATAGCCGCATATAGGGAAATATTCGGCATCATCGGTTTATTAATTGCGATAACACTTCCTTCAATATTACAAATGCAAATGGGCAAGGTATCCGCGTTCTTTATTATGGGATTAACACTTCTTATGTTAATAGCCCTCACTTTGCCCGTATTTTTTTCTTTAAGTGATAAAATTATACTAAAAAGTATATCGCCAACAAAATTAAACGTAACTTCGCTACCTACAATTCCCAATAAAATCAAACAGTTTTATATAGTTTACGCCTTGAGTATGCTTGCATCATCGATTCCTGCCGTTTTAGTATTATTTTTTATAAGGGACAGGTTGGATTTAGAAAATTATACGGGATTATTCCTGCTTACATATTTTGCAGCAGGTGCGATAGGCATACCTTTATGGAAAAAATTAAGCATAAAAAAATCGAAAAACATTGCATGGCTATACTCTATGTTGCTGGCAATTATAGTGTTCTTTTGGGCAACATTTTTAAACCAAGGAAGTTTCTGGCAGTATTTAATTATATGCCTGCTATCGGGCATAGCTTTCGGGGCAGATCTTGTTTTGCCACATTCGATTCTTGCCGATTATACCGACAATAAAAAAGATAGTAAGCATTCATCTTTTTATTACGGCATACTTGCTTTTTTAGCCAAATTATCTTTCGCACTGGCTGCGGCAATATCATTGCCATTATTGGAAAGTCAGGGCTTTGCACCTGCAAAAGTAAACTCTGAACATGCACTTACGGTATTAAGTATCATTTATGGTGCTATTCCGTGTGTGATAAAAATATTTTCAATATTACTACTTAGGAGAATGACAAATGCTACAAAAACTGATTATCATAGGAGCTTTAATAATGTTAAATAGTTGCGGAAACAAACTTGATGTATATAAGGACACTGAACCCAAAGCCGATATAAAAGAATACTTTAGCGGCAATATTAAAGCATGGGGGCTGGTGCAGAAACGCAGCGGTGAGGTAACTACACGGTTTGACGTTGATATGGTAGGAAAGTGGGACGGGAACAAGGGAACATTAACAGAAGATTTCCGCTATTATGACGGAAAAACCCAGCAAAGAATCTGGACACTTACTAAAAATGAAAACGGAACTTATACCGGAAAGGCAGGCGACATAATAGGCGAAGCGAATGGAAAATCCGAAGGTAGTGCCGTAAATTGGTCATACACGATGGATATACCTGTAGACGGAAAAACTTACAGGGTAAAACTTGATGACTGGATGTGGCTTATGAATGACGGTATATTGATTAATCGCTCTTATATAAAGAAATTCGGTATAGTAGTAGCGGAACTTACTTTATTCATGCAAAAACAGGATTAGCATGCCTTTTGACAACCAAAATATATGGATAATAGGTGCAAGTAGCGGTATCGGTAAAGAACTTGCCACACAGCTTGATGCCCTTGGAGCAAAACTTATATTAACTGCCCGTGATAAGGACAAACTAAATGAGCTGAACAAGCAGTTAAATAACAAACATAGCGTTGAAGCACTTGATGTCTCAAATCATTCAGATGTAAAGAAAGTTAGCAAGCATATTATCAAAAACCATGATAGCGTTGACAGGGTAATATTCCTGCCTGCCCTATATAAGCCCGATTCAATTGAGAATATGGACTTGAAGTTTATGTCCGATCTGGTAGATGTAAACCTCAAAAGTGTTTTTTATATAACAAATGAGGCTTTAAAAATATTTAACAAACAAAAGTTCGGGCAGATTGCCATATGCGGCTCGGTAGCAGGCTATACGGGTCTTGCCAACGGACAGCCATATAGTGCCACAAAAGCAGCTATAATAAACTTTGCCGAAAGCCTTTATCTGGAGTCCCCAAAATACATAGATGTAAAACTCATTAGCCCCGGCTTTGTAAAAACTCCTATGACGGCTAAAAATAAGTTCAAGATGCCGATGATTATCAATCCTCAAGAAGCTGCTAAGTTTATCATACACGGTCTAAATAAAAATAAATTCGAAATACATTTTCCAAAAACATTTACATTTCTGTTAAAAATAGTATCTATGTTACCTTACACGATTAAATTCTATGTAACTAAAAAATTTAGGTAAATATAATGCGGATATTGATTACGGGTGGTACTGGTTTCATTGGTAAAGCCTGTACTAAATTTTTGACCGCAAAAGAACATGAGGTAATTATCCTTACAAGAAGTAAGGATAAAGCACCTTTATATGCCAAAGTAATAAGTGAAATTGACGAAATAAAAAAAGGCGATAAAATCGACGTTATAATAAATCTGGCAGGCGCTCCGATTGATAAACGTTGGACGACAGAATATAAAAACGAGCTAATTTCAAGCAGGGTTGACATCACCGGTAACGTCATATCACTTATAGAAAGATTAAAAACAAAACCGAAATTACTAATCAGTGCATCAGCCATCGGTTACTACGGCTGTCAGGGCGGTGAGAGATTAGTGGAAAAATCAGCACCTGTTACAAATTTCACTCATGAACTATGTAAAACATGGGAAGACGAAGCTTTAAAAGCTAAAAATTACGGTGTAAGAGTTTGCATAGCAAGGCTAGGTGTGGTTTTTGGTATCGGTGGAGGTATGATTGAAAAAGTGCTTCCCTCTTTTAAAAGCGGTCTTGGCAAAAAACTAGGAGACGGTAACCAGTATTTATCATGGGTACATTTACATGATGTAGTAAGAGCATTTAACTTCTTTATTAAACATGATAGCTGTTCGGGAATTTACAATGTTACCGCACCTAATCCTGTAACTAATGAACAATTCACCACTGCCATGAATGATACTCTTCATCTTCCGACATTCTTATTTATACCGGCAGTTTTAATTAAACTGATTTATGGCGAAATGGGTGAAACATTACTTTTACAAGGACAGTATGTTATACCTAAAAAACTGTTGGACGAAGATTTCAGGTTTAATTTTAATACGGTTGAGGAAGCCTTGTCGCAAATTCTGGAAAACCGCAAACAACTTTAAACAACCGCTGCAACCCTTTTATTTACCTCGCTTTTTCCCAATATCTCAACAACCTCAAACATATCGGGAGATACATGAGAGCCTGTAATCGCAGCACGCAGCGGCATCATTATTTTGCCTAGCCCCAATTGCTTGTCTTCAGCGAACTTTCTTATAAAACTTTCAATACTCACAGCCTCCCAACTTTCAAGCTCCTCAAAGCTAATCAACAAATCACGTAACACTTGCGTGGCATCGCCGGATAAAGCTTTTTGTGCTTGCGGCGTAAATTCCGAAGGAACACCAAAAGCATAAAACAATGACAAATCAGTCAGCTCATTTAGATTTTTAACTCTTTGCTTTAAAGAGGTCATACCTTTAGTTAGCCACTTTTTAGATAAATCATCAATCGGCTTTCCAATTCTTTTTTCTAACAATGGGGTAATCAGCCCGACAAGACGCTCATCATCGGCTTTTGAAATATAATGTGAGTTCAAATTATCAAGTTTTACAAAATCAAACCTTGAAGGTGACTTGCCCAATGATTCCAAATTGAACCAATTTATTGCCTGCTCGGTAGAAATTATCTCATCATCGCCATGACTCCACCCAAGCCTTAGCAAATAATTACATATAGCCTCAGGCAGATATCCCATATCCCTATAAGCCTCAACTCCTAATGCTCCGTGTCGTTTGGACATTTTTGCTCCATCAGCTCCGTGAATGAGCGGTATATGTGCATAAACAGGGCTTTTCCAATCTAAAGCATCATATATCAATTGCTGTCTTGTTGCATTCGTTAAATGGTCATCTCCCCTTATAACATGGGTAACTTCCATATCATGATCATCGACAACCACTGCCAGCATGTATGTAGGCGTTCCGTCAGAACGCAAGATTATCATATCATCTTGTTCTGAATTTTGTACTACCACACGCCCCTGCACAACATCTTCTATTGCCGTTTCACCCTCCTGCGGAGCTTTCAGCCTTATTGCAGGCTCAATATCATTGGGGATATCCGCCCTATGACGGCAAGTCCCGTCATATTTAGGACTGCGTTTTTCCGCCATTGCCTGCTCACGCTTTGCATCTAGTTCTTCTTTTGTGCAATAGCACTTATACGCTTTTTTTTTCGATACCAGCTCCAAAGCAACTTCTTTGTGCCTTTCCACCCTTGAGAATTGATAAAATTCATCGTCCCAGTTAAGCCCAAGCCACTTCATGCCGTCTAAAATAGCGTTTACGGCTTCATCAGTGGAACGCTTACGATCCGTATCTTCTATTCTCAGAAGGAATTTACCGCCTTTATTTTTAGCGTAAAGCCAATTAAACAAAGCGGTTCTGGCACCTCCTATATGTAAAAAACCTGTGGGAGAGGGAGCAAAACGGGTTACAACTGTCATTTTATGTAATATCAATTAATTAAATTCGCTGTAGATTATTACATCAAAGACTTTAAAAAGTAAACTGTTAGGATTTACGAAAGTGTTAATAAACATGGTGTTTAAATTCAACCTTTCTTCCGAAGAACGTATTCAAGCTTTTGAATTGCAAGATCTTGCATTTGTTTTTGGGTCACGCCTTTAACGGGAGCCACTATACATGTCTCTGTGCCGGTCTTGGGGTCAATAGCACTGACTTTAACAGAGTCCCCTACCCTAACAAACTCAATTATATACTGATTATCGGCATCAGATTGCATTTTAATATATAATCAAAATTATAAGAACAATCCAAACTTATACTAATTCAACTTATGTTGCAACATTGAAGCACTTTCACCTTCAGGCAGCTGAACAACACGCCATGCATCTTCATCAGCGAAGAATTCATGCAACAACTTATTATTAAGCCCGTGTCCCGATTTAAATCCTGAAAGATGCCCTTTCAAATAAGCTCCGGCTAGATATATATCACCGATACAATCCAGCACTTTATGGCGGACAAATTCATTTGAGTAACGCAGACCTTCTTTATTGATAACACCACCATCGTTTACAACTATAGCGTTATCTAAAGAGCCGCCTCTTGCAAGACCGTTTTTCCTCATAAGGTCAACTTCCTGTTCAAAACAGAAAGTACGCGCACGACATAACTCACCTTTAAAAGTAACATCACGTGAGTCAAAAATAGCTTTTTGATTTGATATCACTTTATCACCGAAATCTATTTCCAGACCGACAGAAAAGCCTTCCGCAGGAGCGATAGATATATATCCGCTATCTGCCTTATCGCTTTCAGTCACTCTTATTTCTTTTAGAACTTCAATTACCTTACGTGTTTTATTTTGCTCTTTAACACCGGCACAATCAACAAGGAAAACGAAAGGCTCAGAACTACCGTCCATGATAGGCACTTCCGGAGCGTCTATCTCAATAACACAGTTATCAATACCACAGCCCCACAAAGCCGCCATTAAATGCTCTACGGTAGCAACCCTTACTCCGTCTTTATTGCATAATGTAGTGCCAAGCATGGTATTTGAAACATTTTTATAAGATGCTTCAACAACATTATCCTTGTCTTTAACATCAGTACGTATGAACACGATACCCGTATCTTCGGAGGCAGGATTTAATACTAAGCCTGTTTTCACTCCCGAATGCAAACCCACACCGACGCAGCTTACCTTATTTGCTAATGTTTTCTGATAACTGAACATAATTGTTATTTCCTTTATTTTAATGTGCTTTGCTTCCTGCAAATGACACGTAACCTCAATTACAACATAGCAATATGCCTTTGTATCTACAAATCACTCTTTATTACTAATTGTTACAGGATTAAATATTGCTCAGCCGGCAACGGGACTAACGGCATTAAAAATTTCCATTACGAACTTTTTTCCGAAGAAAATTATTAAAGTAGTTATGGTAATTCCTACCGTTCCGGTCACCATACCCAATATTATAAATATTCCGTCCTTACTTAATAATCCCAGCGACATAAAAAGAATTCCTACAGCGGGTATAAGATTTGTAAATGGCAGAGGTATCAATATAGAAATGGCAAAAAAAAGTGCAAAAAATCCTATCACTTTTTCACCCTCGGGCGATGAGGCAAACGAAAATCTCGGTCGCAAGACCCTCTCGGCTTTTCTCAAGTATGGAGCCGCTTTTTCAACGATTAGTGCCACAGTTTCACGCTTTATTGTTTTTGCACCTATTTTTTTAGGCATCCAAGGTGAATCCATTCCCCTTATCATTTGTATTGAAAAAACTATCAACGGAATTGCCGGAACGGCAGTAAGACCGGGCGGCAATGCAGGAACGCATAACGGAAGGGCAAAAAACACCATTAAAATCCCGAACCCTCTTTCATGCAAAGCAGTTTTTATTTCATGTAATGATATTCTATCGTTGCGGTTATCCCTAACCACACCTTCTAAAACATCAGATGCCAGCCTGTCTTTTTTACTCATTTATATGTATTATTATTACCTTGTCAGAATAGATTGTAACATGTTTGCATAAGCACAGCTACAAAAAATAATCCTCAAAAATAAAAATAATATAAAATTTTAAAATAAAACATAGTTATTATATCTTTAGCACAATCAAGCAATCCTATTAATGTTATCACTGAAAATATAAAGTAAAAATAATAAATTTACTTAATTCCTTCTTATGAAGTATTTTGCCGTTTTTTAGAAAAAATCAAGGGAACAACACACGGCATAAAAACTATTACAACGAACGCAAGACAAGCTAAAGATTAAAAAAACAACTACTTATCAACATACATGGTTTCATCTTCCGCCACATATCCGAGCAACCGCCTAGCCTGTTCGTCCAACAGGTCGGGGTCAACCGACTCATCTCTTAGCAGGGCAACTCTGTTTTCAAGCCTTAATTTTTCAGCACTCACATAATCAAGCTCGGTTTTTGCTTCGGCAACCTTCTTTTGAATATCTATCATAGACAAAAGACCGCTCTCACCGCTTATTACGTGATAAAAGAAGTATCCGAATACCAACATCAGTAAGAGAGTCCCTATAGACCCTATCAAGCTTACACCTGAAGAGGAAGAAGAATGCATACTTTGCTTTCCGTTTATTTGTTATTTATAGCTATTAATATTATGGCAGATTGCTGCAAAAATCAAGGAACTAATTAGCCCGCAATTCTCAGTTTCGCAGTTTTCAAAACTCTTTTACCAGGATACACAGCCTCATTGTCCAGATATTCTTCTATCCTGATTAGCTCATTATATTTTGCCAGCCTGTCCGAGCGTGACAAAGAGCCGGTTTTTATCTGACCTGCGTTAGTTGCAACGGCTATATGTGCTATGGTTGAGTCCTCGGTTTCACCCGACCTGTGTGAAACTATAGCATTATATCCGGCTTCCTGTGCAATAGAAATAGCCTCAAGAGTTTCGGATAACGTACCTATTTGATTAACTTTTATCAAAATTGCATTTGCCAGTCCGTCTTTGATTCCTTTTTTTAGTATCTCAGGGTTTGTAACAAAAAGGTCATCGCCTACAAGCTGCACCTTATCCCCTAATTCTTTTGTAATTTTTCTCCACCCTTCATAGTCATCTTCCGCCATAGCATCTTCTATAGAAACGATAGGGTATTTTAATATTAATGACTCATAATATTTTATAAGTTCATCTGAATTAAGCTTTTTCCCCTCGCCTTTCAGGTTATATACACCGTCTTTATAAAACTCGGTTGAAGCCGCATCTAAAGCTATAGCCACATCATGCATAGGTTGATAACCGGCATCTTCAATAGCCTTGATAATATAGCTTAACGCCTCATCAGAACTAGCCAAATCAGGGGCAAATCCTCCCTCGTCACCAACGCTCGTACTATAACCGTCTCTATCTAGGTTTTTCTTTAATTTATGGAATATTTCAGAGCCGATACGTATCGCATCACTTATGCTTTTAGCCGACACAGGCATTATCATGAATTCCTGTATATCAATAGGGTTATTCGCATGTTCCCCGCCATTTATTATATTCATCATCGGAACGGGCATTACAACGGCTTCTTCTCCGCCCAGATACTCGGCAAGAGGAATGTTCATACTATCGGCGGCAGCCCTTGCAACGGCAAGCGAAACTCCTAAAATCGCATTAGCCCCCAGCCTTTGCTTATTTTTGGTTCCGTCAAGCTCTATCATAGCCTTATCAATAGCAGCTTGATCGTATGCGTCCATTCCGACAACCACATCGGATATTTCGGTATTTACTGCATTAACGGCTCTCAAAACACCTTTTCCGTTATAACGATCTTTGTCACCGTCACGCAATTCCCAAGCCTCTAACGAGCCTGTTGAAGCACCCGAGGGAACTCCCGCACGACCAAAAGCACCGTCTTCCAACACAACATCAACTTCCACCGTCGGATTACCTCGACTATCAATAATTTCACGTGCCTGAATCTGAGAGACTGTTACCATTTTAAACCCTGCTTTTATTTACACTTTACAACATTAATAATAAGGCACTTTCTTTTACACTAGTAAATAAGGCAATTTGTAAAAAACCAAATTAGCCGATGATTAACAAAGCGTGAATGAGTCCGAACCGTACTATAGTTAAACTATCAGGGCTATTTTTTAATATATAAGTTCATTGTTAGCAAGGCATTTATGCCAAAACTACGCAACAATCCTTACTGATCTTCCAGATGCCTGTGAGGACCGGAGTGTTTATGCGAGTGGATATATAACTTGCCGTCCTTATCCATATGCTCATGCATTTCATTTGGTCCTAAATTTTTCATTAACCTGTAATGACTAGGCTTCGGCTCTGGAACGTTTATAGGTTCCGGCTGAGGCTGAGGTCTAGGTGCGGGAGGCTGAGGCACAGGAACAATAATCGGCTTAGGAGCAGGAGTTTGAGGCAAAGGTTGTTTCTGCCCCTTACCGCCGCAATCCATAAGGTCATAAATATGCCCCAGATATTCTATACGGGCATTGGCTTTTTTTATAGCTTCTTCGCCATCTACAAAACCACTCACCCAGCAAAGGGGCATTAAAGACTCACCCAAACCTATAGCCTGCTCTTGTGCGGCTGCATTTCTGTAGTGTTCGGCCTCATTAATCTCAAGTATAATATCTTTACAGGCAAGTTTTTTGTCACTTCTTTGAATTGCAGTAACCCTTAACGGCACACCGCAGGTACATGATGATAATAAAAAAAACAGACAGCCTATTACTGTTATTTTTTTAATTTCCAATTCAAAGCTCCCGACAAATTTCATAAAAAGAGCGGACACTATACACCAAAACAGCACAAAATGAAATATTAAATTCCGGTTAATCCCATATAATCGGATATACAAACCATGATTTTATAGATTTTTTCAAAAACATTGCTATATTTTAACACATGATTAAAAAAATATCCGTTTATACTAAAATATTTGTTCTGACTCTTTTGCTGGTTTCGGGGAGGGTAAGTGCTGAAGAAAACCATTCCCAAGCCGTTAGCCCGCAAGATTTAGCCACATACCAAAATGATATTGAACGAATTGAAAATTACCTCAATGCCATTAAAACTTTAGTTGCACCTTTTACCCAGACTTCATCTGATGACGGCAACGCAGACGGCACTTTTTATCTTTCAAGACCGGGTAAATTAAGATGGGAATATAACCCTCCCACCCCAATCCTTATTATAGCCAAAGGTTCGTTACTTACCTACTATGACTCGGAGTTAAATCAGATAAGCCATATAAGCCTTGATGACGGTCTTTCCGGATTTTTAACAAGAGAGAATATAAGCTTCGGCAGTAACGATATCTCAATATTAAAATTTACAAAAGAAAACGGAAAAATAGAGATTACCATCAGCCAAAAACAAAAAGAGGAAGAAGGTAATTTAACCCTTAGATTTTCAGATGAAACTGCCAAACTTTTAGGCATGACCGTAACCGATGCAATAGGGAAAACTACTACGATTGATTTTATAACTCTTGTTTATGACAAGCCTATTTCTACAAAATTATTTTCCCTTCCAAAAGTTAAAAAATAACATAACAGGAGTATAGCTATGCCAAGCTTTGATATTGTTTCTAAAGTAGATATTCAGGAAGTTGACAATGCGGTCAATTCCGTTCTAAGGGAAGTGGCACAAAGGTTCGACTTCAAAGGCAGTAATTGTACTTTAGAACTTGATGATAACGAGATTACCGTCAAAGCTGACGATGACTATAAGCTAGATCAGATACAGCTTATGCTCAAAGGACATTTTACCAAACGTAAAATTGACGCAAAATCTCTTGATTTCGGCAAACCGGAAATGGCATCGGGGAACTCTGTACGCCAAAAAATAACGGTAAAACAAGGCATTGACTCTGACACTGCAAAATTGATAGTAAAAGAAATAAAGAACAGCAAAATTAAGGTTCAGGCATCAATACGCGGAGAGGAAGTAAGGGTAGACGGTAAAAAACGTGACGATTTGCAAAATGTTATTTCAATGATAAAAGAAAGCAAGCTTGACCTGCCTTTACAATTTATCAACTTTAGGGATTAACACTTTTTTAACCGTTTAATGTTACACTTGAGCATAACTTTATTCAAATGCTTAAGAGGATAATATTGGCATTTACCGAACAACAAAGGAACGACTTTTTAAATTTTTTAAGTTCAATCGACAAAACAGTCGGCTCCAAGCTTCCTGCCAAAGAAGCAGGCGATTTTTTATACTTAATCGTAGATTACTCGGTTACTGACGAGGAGTTTGAATTAAGAATAGCCAAAATCTTTTTTAAAATTCCGGAAATGCTTAATGAACTTAGAAGTTCAATAAAGAATCTATCCGCCGTAAGGCAGGCAATGCTTGATGAAGAAAGTGCCAATGCGGAAGAATCCAGAGAAATTGCACTGGAGTTCTTTACACAAAGAGTCGATGAATATTATGAATTGGCTTTTTACGAAGAATTAGAAGCAGAACACGAACTCAACGCCATCGAGAAAAAACGCCGCAATGACCGCAAGGCTGAAAAACGTCAATTTGAAAAAGAATTACAAAGACTAAAAGCCGAACAACAGATAATTTTCGAGATTGAAAAAGAAGAGCGTCAAAAACGCAAAGAACAAAAGCAAAATGTCGAGAAACAAATTCAGGACGAACGCCAAAAAGAATACGATGACGGCGTAAAAGAGCGCAAGGAACGCCAAGAAAAAATAGAAAAAGAAATAGCCTCTTTGCAAACAAAACTACAGGCACAATATGAAATTGAATCCGAAGAACGCAGAAAAGTCAGAGAAGAAAAACAAGCCGAGCAGATAGAAAGAAGTAAGGCACAACAGGAAGTACAGGAACAACAAGCTCAAAAAAGACAAGAAGAAAAAGAACAGGAGCAAATGTTCATGAGAGCAAGACAAGCAGAACTTCAGGCCGAACAGGAACGACAGATTGCAATCCGGCTTGATAAAAAGCATAAAGAAGAGCAAGAGCGTATAAAAGTAGTAAGATCAATACAGGAATCACAACAAAAAGAACGCAATAACCGTAAAAAGCAATTACTTACTACAAACCCCAAGTTAAACTTAAAAAAAGACG
The DNA here is from genome assembly GCA_027620075.1 of Pseudomonadota bacterium. Taxonomy (NCBI): domain Bacteria; kingdom Pseudomonadati; phylum Pseudomonadota; species Pseudomonadota bacterium. The sequence goes on from JAQCEY010000002.1 coordinate 352,179, forward strand.
GCTAATAAAGCTAAAACGGTATCACGAAAGAAAAAGTGGCTCCTTTATCAGGATAATTATTTTTAACCCATATTTTGCCACCATGTGCCTTTACCATATTTTTACATATTGAAAGCCCTAGCCCCGTACCGCCGCTTTGATCGTTAGTAGCGGAAGATTGTTTAAAAGGAGCAAATATCTCATGAAGTTCTTCTTCGGGAATACCGCACCCCTGATCTGCAACGTTAACCTGTAATGCATCAAGGCTACCACCGTTTCTTTTAGCTATTTCAGCCCTTTCAAAACTTATAGATATTTTTGATTTTTCAGGACTGAATTTTATAGCATTACCGATTAAATTTGTAAAAACCTGCGAAAGTTTTTGTCTGTCCACTCTGGCACAACATTCAAAATCAGGTTTTTCTACTTTTACAGTGAGATTACTATCTTTAATTACACCGCTCAATTCTTCTACGACGCTATTAGCAATTTCTACAATATCATTTTGCTCTTTTGCCAAAGATACCTTGCCCGATTCGGTTGCGGCTATATCTAAAATACCGTTCACCAGATATTTTAGTCTTTCCGTACTTTGTACTATCCTTTCAAAATACTTGTATAACTCGTCCCTTGAAACAGATTCGTCCTTAGCATCATTTATACCGAATTTAGCAAATGACAATATCCCGTGTACGGGAGTCCTGAATTCATGGCTCATATTGCGTATCCATTCACTTTTATGCTTATCGGCTTTTTCAGCTTTCATTAAGGCACGCTCAGTAACCTTAAGTGAGTTAGACAACTCCTCCGTTCTAGCGTCCACTAACTGCTCAAGATCTTTATTGTAGTCCCTCACCTTCATCACCATGCGGTTAAATACACCTGCCAAATTACCTATTTCATCATTATATATAACCTTTGCAGTGATATTATAGTTTTTCTCATTTGCTATCCGGCTGGCAGCTACGACAAGTTCGGCTATCGGTCTTGCTATAAACCTGTTTGATTTTAACGATATAAAATAAACCAAAATAAAAATAACTACACAAATCCCTAATGCACCGATAACCGCATAATACAAATGCTCCCTTACCTCTCTTAGGTCGGCAACAATATATATGCTACCTAAAACATTTTCAGAAATAGAAATTATCTGCCTGTTCACATACAGATATTTTGATTCTATATCTTTACTGACATCAGGTGTTTCGGGACATTGCAGATTCGTAAAGTTTGTATATTTTGCAATTACGGATAATTTATTATCATAGACACAAGCTAAAACTACCTCGTCTTTATTAGCCAGATCCGAAAGGTTTTTTTCCACTTGCTCGCTATCACCGAAAAACTCAAGTGCGGGAGCCGTTCTTTTTGCTATTATATCCGCCAGTAAGTTTATCTCCTCTACTACGCTATTCTTTACATTGTGGGTGTCATACACAATAAATAACGCACAGATAAGCGTTAGGGTAACCATAGTAATGAACATGGTAACCATCATTAATTTATTTTTCAAAGATGCTTCTGTAAACAGGCTGGTTATTTTTTTCATATATTAACAATTTAGTGATTACTTCCAAAAATTCCTAATTTTAAATTTTTGCAATTATATTTGGTATTCGTTAACACTTTATTAAGAAATATCACTTAATATCTTCGAATCAACAACAAAATGATGATTTTTACTCATGAAAATAAAACTATTAGTTGCTAGTACATTCTATATAACTTGTTTTAATTGGGCAAATGCAAATAATCTGTCGCCGTTGGAAGAGTTGCTTAATACGAAAGTAACCACCGTTTCCAAGGTGGAAGAAAGGGCATTTGATGCAGCGGCAGCAATACATGTAATAACTAAAGAAGATATAAAAAGGTCGGGTTTAACCTCAATACCCGAGATACTACGTCTAGCACCCGGCGTTCAGGTGGCACAAGCAGGTTCGGGACAATGGGCAATATCGGTAAGGGGGTTTAACGGACAATTCTCAAACAAGCTACTTGTACTAATAGACGGCAGAAGTGTTTATACACCTTTATTTTCAGGTGTTTACTGGGACGTGCAGGACACATTAATAGAGGACATCAAACAAATTGAAATAATCAGGGGGCCGGGGGCAACACTTTGGGGAGCCAATGCGGTAAACGGTGTAATTAATATAATTACGGAAGAAGCCGTAAATACTCAAAAAGGCTACGTTAACCTGATTACAGGCAATAACGAACAAATCGCATCGACAAGATATGGCGGAGAATTAAGTAGCAATACGAAATACAGAGTTTACGGTAAGTTTTCAAGACACAATGAAACAGAGACTTTAAGCGGAGCCGATTCCAACGATGAGTGGAATATGTGGCGTACGGGATTCCGTATAGACGGCAACAAGTCAACTAACGACTTATACACCATTCAAGGCGATGCGTATTCGGGAAATGAAAATCATAATCTGGTTTTACCGACGCTAACCTCTCCTTTTTCAACTACCGTACCCGATGATGAAGAGGTAAAAGGCGGCAACGTACTTGCAAGATGGAACAGGATATTTTCAAACGGTTCAAACACAACTATACAATCATATATAGATTATATAGACAGAAATGTTCATTATTTTAATCAGCAGAGATTAACTTATGACCTTGATATCCAGTATAATTTAAAGAAGCTTGGTGGGCATCAAATCACTGTAGGGGCAGGATACAGGCTTGTATCTGATGATATTGACGGAACGGCTTTCCTTAATTACACCCCTACTCAAAGAAACGATGACCTTTATAGCTACTTCATTCAGGACAAGATAACTTTAATAGACGAAAAACTGGCACTAACCGTAGGCTCTAAGTTTGAACATAATAATTACACAGGCTTTGAGCATCAACCGAGTGCAAGGATATCTTACACTCCTAATTTAAACCATACTTTATGGGCGTCGGTATCAAGAGCCGTCAGAGTTGCAAATAGAAATATGGAAGATGTTAATTTTCGTGCGGCAGGCTCCGGTTCAGGCTTTGTAACTTTTGTCGGCAACAAGCAGGCAGACTCAGAAGAACTTGTAGCATATGAAACCGGATACAGGGCTAAACTTCATAAGAATTTTTCATTTGATATTGTGGGCTTTTATAATTCATACGATAATTTAGCATCAAATGAATTTTTGAATGCTCTTACGGTTCAGGCAGGCAATAACAACAGCGGCAAGACTATCGGTTACGAAGTATCCGCAAAGTGGAGTGCTACTAAAAACATCATATTGGCAGCAAATTACACTAACATAAATATGGATATTGATTCGGCATCGGCAAGTCAGGTAACTTCTGCTTTAAATACACCTAAACATCAGGTCGGTATTTCTTCACACATAAACTTGCCAAAGAACATACAATTTAACAATCATTTATATTACAACCATAAGATACAGAATGGGGCAATTCCTTCATACTACAGATGGGACAGTAACATAAAATGGAAATTAAAAGAAAATTTTGAAATAACCCTAGCAGGTCAAAATTTAACAGATTCAAAGCATCAGGAGTTCACCGCATTTACATATAGTAATCAGGCTAATATCGGTAGAAATGTTTATGTAAAATTAAACTACCACTTTTAAAAGAGGTAAAAAATGGAGAAAAAAGTAAAATATTCTTTTTTTCATAAAAACAACAAACACGAATTAGTGCAGGATTACTTTCAATTAAGAACAGAAGTATTTCGAGAATATTGGGAGCTTGATAATTTTTCAGGTGAAGAAGATGAATTCGATAATGACGCACATATTCTGGTAATACATAAAAATAATGTATGTGTCGGAGGAGCAAGACTAGTTCTTCACTTACCCGGTAGTAGCAATTTACTCCCGATAGAGACCGATTCTTTTAAAATGGTTAGATTGTTTCCCGATTTTAATTTGGAAACAAACATATACTCGGAGCTATCCAGAGTTGTGTTGTCAAAAGAATACCGAACAGGAGAGTATTCGGCTTTTTTATACCACATGATCGGAGAAAAAGCACGCTCTTTAAATGTAAAGTATGTATTTGCCTGCGCCCCTTTATGTCAGGCTAGAATGTCCAAAATTGCATGTAGAAAAGTAGGAATCAATCTGGAAATAAAATCCGAAATAGATGTTCCCGAACTTCCTACATACGAAGGAAATAAAATGTATTTGTCCATTACTGACTTGACAAATACTCACTCAACCAAATATCAGGAACATTTACAAATAAAAGATACGGTATGATAAAGTTCTTATTCTCAAAATGTCCGGTACTTTTTGTATCGGGCATGGTCTTATTATGGAGTGCGTCCTCATATGCTCAGACCGATGAGAGTAGGGTTAAGGCATTGTGGGTGCATACCCTGATATCATACATAAAGTGGGATAGTGAGCATGAAAAACAAGATAAAACTATATGTACCAGAGGTCTGGACAGGACTTATCACTTCCTAAAAGAGATTCAGGAAGAAAAAAAAACTTCATATAATTTTATAGAAACCGGTAGTAACTCCGATCTGAATCAATGTAATTTGCTTTATATAGCAGCGTCCGAGAGGAACAACTTATCAAGCATATTAAACAATGTCGAATCAAAGAACATAGTTACCGTAAGTGACATAAAAGGTTTCGCCGAAGATGGCGGAATAATCGAACTTTCCCATAAAGACGGTACGGTAAAAATAAAAGTAAACGTTAAAGCAGCAAAAAAAGCAAAAGTAATAATAAATAGCGACCTGCTTGCAGTTTCTACTATTATCGACAAATAACTGTTCGTTCGTATTTCTAATTGTATTTAAATACAACTCTATATAATATGCCTTTATAAAAAATATAGTGATGATTGTGCAGAAATATATTGAACGAATAAGGAGGCTAGAAGGCAAGAGGCGATATTTTTTTTCGTTCATATTCGGTTGCCTTAGCGGTTTGTCTTTGCCTCCTGTTTATATGATTCCTGCTGCGATAGTCGGTTTTACAGCCCATTTGCATCAAATTGAATCTTGTACAAATAAAAAACAATCATTTTGGCTTGGCTGGTTCTACGGTCTGGGCTTTTTTGTAGTCGGTCTGTATTGGATATCGTTTGCACTTCTTGTGGATATAGAACAATTCGGCTGGATGATTCCTTTTGCAATGTTCGGCATACCTGCCGTTCTGGCTATATATACCGCCATAGTTTCCTTAATAACATACAAACTAAAATATACGGGCTATCAAAGGGTGATTTTATTTGCCGTAATATGGACGGCATTTGAAATGTTACGAGGAATAGCTTTCACCGGATTTCCATGGAATTTAATCGGTTATATCTGGACGGTGTCCGACTCCATGCTTCAAATAACCGGTATCACAGGTATATTCGGCTTGAGCTTTATTACCGTTTTGGCATTTTGTATGCCCTACTGTATTAATCGAAGCGGCAAAAAACCTGTAATAATAGCCTTTAGCGTTTTATTGCTTACATTCGCCTTCGGTCAATTAAGGCTGTGGAATGCTGAAAATACATTTTATCATCAGAAAATAAGGATAGTTCAGGGCAATATCGAACAGCAAAATAAATGGGACGAGGACTATAGGAGTAGTATAATAAATAAATATCTGAAAATGACCGTTTCAAAACCTTTTTATGCGGTAAAGTACGTATTATGGCCTGAATCTGCAATTCCTTATTATCTGGAAGCAGATTCATTTCTTACCGATGCTATAGGCAACGTAACTCCTTCAGGTGGATTCTTAATTACAGGCTCAATACGTTCGGAACGCTCCGAGCTTGGTTTTACAGGAAATATATATAACTCAATTCACACAATTGACCATAACGGAACTATAATATCGGTTTATGATAAACATCACCTTGTACCGTTTGGCGAATATGTGCCGTTGCGTTCCGTTCTTCCTATCGAAAAAATAACTCCCGGTCAAAAAGACTTCACCGAAGGAAACGGAGTAAAGACCATGCCTGTTCCGGGCATGCCTTCATTCAGCCCTCTTGTTTGTTATGAGGCTATATTCCCCAATGCCGTAATTGATAAAAATAACCCGCCCGACATGATGATAAACGTTACTAACGATGCATGGTACGGCAACAGCTCCGGTCCATATCAACACTTTAACACGGTACGGGTAAGGTCAGTTGAACACGGCATACCTTTAATAAGGGCTGCAAATAACGGAATATCGGGAGTTATAGACCCTTACGGCAGAGTCTTAGAAAAAACTAAATATGGTGAAGATGCCGTTTTAGACGCTAAAATACCCCACGCCTTAAAATCCCCTACCCTTTACACTAAATTCGGGAATTATATTATTATGCTAATTATGTTAGCTATGTGCGGATTTGTATATTTTAGAAAAAATTTGGGCATTGCTAACTAATAGAAACTTGTAAAATTCATTTACGTCATACCCTGTGTTTTCTTTAGAAAACTATAGGGCGATCTTATGAGATTACCCTATAATTGCCTTTGGCAATTCGGGTAATGACGTTTCTCTTTTAGGATAGGAATTGAACAAGTTACTATAGGTTAGCAATGCCTAAATTTATAGTATTTACTTTATCTGCAATACATAAATAAGCGAAAATAACTTCCTTAACGTTTCAAAATCCACAGATATCCTTTCGTCCAAAAGCTCCTCAAGGATTTCCGAACCTTCATTATGCACCCCTCTCCTGCCCATATCTATAGCTTCCGTCCTTCTTGGATCGGCAGTTTTTACGGCATCATAATAGCTTTCACAGATAATGTGATAGTCCTTGATAACCGATCGAAGCGGAGAAAGGGAAAAAGACAGGTTCTCAAGTTTGTTATCACCGTTACTGATATTCATTACAAACTTGTTGCTGACTATTTCAACGCACAAATTATAAGGACCCGAATGTCCTTTCAACTCGAACTCGTTTTCTTCAAGTATATCTGTAATAGCTCTTTGGCGAAGATGGCTGTTTTTTTCACTGCGGATTATAGACTTTGAATCTATTGAGATTTTTTCAATCCTGTTATCAGTCATGCCTTGCCCTTATTGACAGAGCGTGGGCTGTCAATCCCTCTTCATCAGCAAGGCAGGCAGTACGCTTTGCAAGCTTGAAGAACGCTTCCTTGTCGCACCCGATAAGAGAAATTCTTTTCAAAAAGTCATAAACCGACAAGCCCGATGAAAATCTTGCAGTTCCCGCCGTAGGCAGAACATGGCTGGGACCTGCCATATAATCCCCTATCGCCTCAGGTGTAAAACGCCCTATAAATATCGCACCTGCATTTTTGATATCTTTTACGATAGAATTTGCGAATTTATCATCTAAGGCTAGCTCAAGATGCTCAGGTGCTATCCAATCTATCAGGTCAACCACTTCTTTTTCAAGGTCTTCAACTATTATGACCGCACCATTTTCCGACCAGCTTGCACCTGCTATTTCCGCACGTTCCAGCTCTACGCATATCTTATCTACCGACTTCATCACTTCAAAAGCGAACTGTTCATCGTCAGTTATTAAGATACTTCTTGCGTTTTCATCATGTTCTGCCTGTGATAACAGGTCACTTGCTATCCATTCGGGGCTGTTCTTGTTGTCGGCAACTACCAGTATTTCTGAAGGCCCTGCTATCATATCAATACCCACATAGCCTGAAAAATAGCGTTTAGCGGCAGCGACATAAGCATTTCCCGGACCTACTATCATATCCACCCTCGGAACGCTCTTTGTACCCGTTGCCATTGCAGCGATTGCCTGAGCTCCGCCGATTTTGTATATCTGATGAATACCGGCTATTTTTGCGGCTGCCAAAACTGACGGGCTTAACTTTCCGTGAGGTGCAGGAACGACCATTACAATATTTTCAACGCCTGCAACTTTTGCAGGAATTGCGTTCATTAAAACTGAACTTGGATAACTGGCTAGCCCTCCGGGAACATAGATACCGACATTTTTTATAGGCTTCCATATATTACCGAGCCTGACCCCTATATCATCTTTATAGTCAATATCTTTGGGCATCTGCTTTTTATGATAGGATTCTATCCTGTCCGCTGCGGTTTCCAGAGCATCTATTACATTACTTGAAACGGCATTATATGCTAACTGTATCTCTGTTTCGGTAACTTTTAACTCCTCGACCGAATCAGCTTTGACATTATCAAACATGTTTGTATATTTAAGTACGGCATCATCACCTTCTGCCATTACTTCATCACATATCTTTTTAGCCGAATTAACAACTTCAGGACGCATTTCAGCCTTACTTGAAAATGCCATTAACTCATCAAGGAATTTTATAAAATTCTCATCTGTACTTTTAGCTATCTTAACCATTTATAGCTCCTTTAAAACCGTCAACTATTTCATTTATCTCACTGCCCAGAGTTTTCAACGCCGTGCGGTTTACTATCAGACGGGAGGAAATATCCGCTATTTTTTCAACTTCCTCTAAACCGTTAGACTTGAGTGTAGCACCGGTTGAAACAAGGTCAACTATCCTGCGGCATAATCCCAATTTAGGGGCAAGTTCCATTGCGCCGTTTAATTTTACACATTCGGTCTGAACGCCTTTTTCAGCGAAAAATTCTTTAGTGGTTCTGGGATATTTAGTAGCAACACGGATATGGCTCCATCTGGAAGGGTCTTCTTCTTTTACCAGACCTTTTGTAGCTGCAACCGACATGCGACACTTCCCTATACCCAAATCCAGTAATGAATACACCTCATTATTATCAAATTCGGTTATAACGTCACTTCCGGCAACACCGATAGCCGCCGCTCCAAATGCAACGAACGTTACAACATCAAAGCTCCTTACCCTGATAATATCAAAGTTACTTTTATTCGTCGTAAATCGCAGCAATCTTGTATTTGAATCGAAAAACTCCTTCTCCGGAACTATTCCAGCTTTATCGAACAAAGGCATCAGCTCTTCTAAAATGCGACCTTTAGGGACTGCAATAATTAATTTATCCGTCATCTTACTTTTATAATATATTTTAAGAGTTTTCGAATATATCAAATAACATTAAAAAATAAAAGTATAATCGGCAATAACTAACGCAGAGTGTTTGATAAACATAGTGCAAAAGTCAAAGAACTACTCTCCCCTTGCCGGAGAGTTAAAAACACAAAGTGTTTTTGTGAGGGGTAAAAACTCGCAAGTGTTTGTTAGACCTACGAAAGGGGATAAAAAGAACTCAAATTTGTGGGTGAAGGATTTTTTCAACATATGCTTTAATTTCAAGCTGCTGTTTTTTGTTGAAACACCCCTCCCTCTTCCTAACCTTGTCCCAAAGGGAGAAGGAACCAATATTTGAACTTTAACCTTTTGCAAATGGTTCTATAATACTCGGCATACGCAGTCTTTGACCTGCTTATCCAAGCTCAATCTTATGATTCTCCGATTAAAACTAAGCGGTGACGCAGCTTTCTTGCTTTTCTTCTTTTAAATCACTTTTCGTATCTTCGTTTTTTTTACTATCCGATTCGGAAGCGGCTATAGCTTTTACCAAAGATAATACTTTTTTCCTGAGTTTTATATCCGCTATAGATTGATAAGCCTTAACAAGAGCCATTAACTCCTTGTTATTGAACTTTTCATGTTCAAACAAAAAATCACCGTCTGCTAAAGAGCTGTTTTTTCTAGAATTACTTTCGTCAAGGTCTTCAAAAAAATAAGAAATGCCCACGCCCAGCAAACATGAAAATTCGTATAAACGGCTGGAGCCGATTCTATTTAAACCTCTTTCATATTTTTGAACCTGTTGAAAAGTTATGCCAACAGAATCACCAATATCTTCCTGACTCATACCAAGAATAGTCCTTCTTGCTCTAAGTCGTTTACCTACATGAATATCTACCGGATGCGGAACCATAATTTTACAAACTTTATATTTAACTCTTCAAAACCCTTAAGAAATTAACAGATACACTAAAAAATTAATTCTTAATAGACTAATTTAACTACCTAACCACACGGTTGAGCAAGGAAATACTCGCTCAACCACACGTCAAAGCTGCACAATTATCGAAAAAAGCAATATTTATCAAAACCTTACATTAATGAAAAAAATATTCCGAATATGCCTACTCCGCAATGGAATATAAGGTTAAAAAATAAAACCTTACAAGACAATGTTAATAGCATCTCATCTAAAACACTTAAAAACATTCATAAAATTGCCGATTAATTAGAAAGCATGTTGTATTTTTCGGTCACTTGCTGTATAAGGCTGTTCTTGAAATTATCTTATGGAATTTTTATGACTCAGATTCGCAATATTGCAATCATTGCACACGTTGACCACGGCAAAACCACACTTATTGACAACCTTTTGAAGCAAAGCGGCACTTTTAGAGAAAATGAGAACGTGCAAGAACGTGTTATGGATAGTAACGACCTTGAAAAAGAACGTGGCATAACAATACTTGCAAAATGTACCTCCATTAATTGGAAAGATACACGAATTAATATCATAGACACTCCCGGACACGCCGACTTCGGAGGAGAAGTTGAGCGTGTATTGTCAATGGCGGACGGAGTTATACTTTTAACCGACGCTGCCGAAGGTCCTATGCCTCAGACAAAGTTCGTACTTTCAAAAGCACTTGCACAGGGTTTAAAACCGATAGTTGTTATAAATAAAGTTGATCGCCCGGACGGTCGTCCCGATGAAGTAGTTAATGAGGTTTTCGACCTGTTTGCAGCACTAGATGCCAATGAAGAGCAGCTTGACTTCCCTATATTATATGCCTCAGGTCGTAACGGCTGGTGTACAACTGAATTAAATGATGAACGCAAAGACCTTACACCTATGCTGGAGTTGGTATTAAAGCATGTTAAAGAGCCTGATGTTGATTTGAACGCTCCTTTTTCAATGCTGGTAACACTTCTTGAATCAGACCCTTTCTTGGGACGTATCCTTACAGGGCGTATTGTTAGCGGTAAAGCAAAGATAAACATGCCTGTAAAAGCAATCAATCTGGAAGGTGAAGTTGTTGAGCAGGGCAGACTTACTAAATTACAGTCATTCATAGGGGTACACCGTGTTCCGGTTGATTCTGCCAATGCAGGTGACATTATATCTATAGCGGGAATGGAAGAAGCTTCAGTTGCCGATACAATCGGTGACATTTCCATATCAAAGCCGATTCAATCCACTCCTATCGACCCTCCTACTATGGCGATAACCATCGGAGTGAATGACTCTCCGTTTGCCGGTCAGGAAGGTTCCAAAGTAACTTCCCGTATGATACGTGACCGTTTATTTGCCGAAGCTGAGACAAATGTAGCTATTACCGTTAACGAAACAACCGGCGGTGAGGCTTATGAAGTTGGCGGAAGGGGCGAGTTGCAGCTTGGTGTTTTGATAGAAACAATGAGGCGTGAGGGTTTTGAACTTTCCGTTTCAAGACCAAGGGTGCTATTTAAAGAAGAAAACGGCAAGAAATTAGAGCCTATTGAAGAAGTGGTTGTTGATGTTGATGACGAGTTTTCAGGAACGGTTGTTGAAAAAGTAAGCTTGAGAAAAGGTAAAATGGTTGACATGCGACCGTCAGGCGGCGGCAAGACTCGCATAGTGTTCCACGCACCTTCACGTGGTCTTATCGGTTATCAGGGGGAATTCATGACAGACACCAAAGGTACCGGCGTTATGAACCGACTATACCACTCACATGAGCCGTATAAAGGCGAAATCGAATCACGCCGTAACGGTGCTTTGATATCTACAGGACAGGGAGAGGCGGTTGCATATGCTATATTTAATCTGCAAGAACGTGGTGTAATATTTGTCAAACCTCAGGAAAAAGTTTACGAGGGAATGATAGTGGGTGAGAATAGCCGTGATAACGATCTGGACGTAAATATATTAAAAGGTAAACAGCTTACCAACGTAAGGGCATCAGGAACCGATGAGGCTATAAGGCTGACTCCTCCTAAAAAACATACGTTAGAAGAAATGATATCTTATATCGGTGATGATGAACTGGTTGAAGTAACGCCGAAAAATTTAAGGTTAAGAAAGCGTCTACTCGACCCTAACGCCCGTAAAAAAGCAATGCGTGAGAAAAAGGCAGGTTAATCGGGCAAAAATTACTTGTAATTGACGTAAAATACCTTATTAATATGCCCTCAAAATAAGCACCCGTAGCTCAACTGGATAGAGTACTTGACTACGAATCAAGCGGTTAGAGGTTCGAATCCTCTCGGGTGCACCATTTGCTCTTATTTTAACGTCTACTAAAGTCCGGTTTTCTCTACATATCAACACTTATCCGGTTTAATTGCTTCCAAAGACCTCCGTTAACACGCTGCCATTCGGGCTTTACCGAGCTTTGATTAACGATAATTGTGTTATGGTGGAGCCAGTCGGACTCGAACCGACCACCTCAACGCTGCCAGCGTTGCGCTCTACCGGATGAGCTATGGCCCCATGGGGAAGGGTATTTTATTAATATCTTTTTATTAAAGAAACAAGCAAAACTTTACAAATAAGTGCTTATTTATTTGTATATGAAAGTATATCGGCAAGATTGACTGAATCTGCTATTTTTAATGCGTCCGAGTGAGACAGCTTAAACCCTTCAACTTCCAGAACCGCATCTTTGCCTACGGCAATAACGAGCTTGTTATTCTGCGGACTACGATAGAACTTGGTTATATAACCGTTATACTCCCCTACTCCGCCGCTACCGTCATTTAAAGTAGCAAGTTCATATATCTCGTTGTTAAGATTTGAACCTACAACTATAGATATTTTTATTAACTTATCATCGCTTACAAATTCCTGCGAGGCAACCGCCTGACCTGATATATACCCCTCCTCCTCAGGCTCGATTACCTCGGTTCTCAGTTCCCATCCGACAACTTCTTTAGGCAGAAATTCTTTTAAATCTTCAGACTGCTTTTGCCTTATATAGGCAATTGCCTCATTTAATTTATCAACTGATTTGAACTTATTGTCAGAAATATATTCATTATCGGCTTTTGACAATATATCGGATATATCACTCTTTTTTACCGTTTGTTCGGAGGCAACGGACTCCATTGCCATAGGCGTATAAACAGCCACTTCCTGATTGGTTTTGTTATAGTGTATCACACTTAGTATGCACGCTAATGCTATCATAACAAGAACAAAGAACGAATATGCAACTTTCATAATACCTCCGATTTTTTTATAAAAAGATATACCACCTATCATCCGATGCCAAGACAAAATTATTTATTAGAATAGTACTTACACCCTTTATAGGAGGTAAGCAAATCGACTTCCTCACCGTTTTCATTAATACCGAAATAACATCTATATTCGGGAACGGTCATTTTAGAGCGCATCTTTATGAGCCACCCGCCCTCTTTTTTATCAACAAAAACCTTCCAACCCAAATCTTTGTGAGAATCAGAAACTGACAAAAATATATGGCCTTGAATGTTTTTGTTAGTCAAAGCCAGTTTAATAAACTCCTCTTTATTTTGCACGGGCAAATCAGGAGTCATATATTCTTTAATCTCATCTATATTTTCAAACTCAAAATCAGGCTCCGGTGCGGCAAACAGATGGTAGAGGAAACCTCCGCCCATACCTCGTTCTACCTTTTGTGCGTAAGAATTATTATTTATTATCAATGCAATAATAATTAAAGCTAAGGTAAAAAATTTCCTTTTAACCACTGCTTGCCTCATTTAAATCATAGTTATTCAAATTTGCCCTTCTGTTAGCCGGATAAAAATACGGCTCAACATACGATGCCTTCAAACCGTCAGGGTTGAACACAACATCATAAACAGCTTTTACTGGCTCTTGGATATTATTCCAATTATTATTTAACAAAGCATCATCTACCAATGCTTTATATTCTTCATCGTCGGAATTTTGTTCATCTACCAGTTTAGCCATACGGATAATGCTGTCTTTAACCGTATCCTCATTCACCACACCATGCAGCAGCCAGTTTCTTACAAATGCGGCTTTAATTCTTGCCGTTGCCCTATCTTCCATTAACGGGTCGCCCGATAGCTCCTTCACTCCCGAACAGCCTATTCCCCTTCTTACCCATGGCTCGGCATAGGCAAGTAGACCGTGAACGGCAAAATCAAGATTCTCAATAATTTCACCCCTACTTAGCTCATCAAGATTTGCTGCCGGAAAATCAAACAAATCTTTAATATTAACCTGCTTGATATTTTTTCTGTACCCTTCCTGCATTTGACGTACATTGCCGAATATATGGAACGCCATGGCATGGATTCCTGCCGCCATAGGTGATGGCGACCACCCTGTATCGGTAAGCCCCTTTACCTGCTGTTCCTTGCTTTTTAGCAATCCTTTCATATCTTTTATAGCTGCCCACATTCCCGCCCCTATCTGAGGTACGTTCATTTTCAGGCTGATATTAACGTTATGCAGCTCATATGAGGTCTTGTATAATTTTGAAGGCAACTGCCTGTATGGAGCTATTGCCCCCTGATGCATCATAAGATCAATAAAACTACCCGTATAATCAAGAAAACCCGTATTAGTAAAGAATATTATATCCTTAGCCTCATCTATGCATGCGGCAAGCTGGGCATTAGTACGCATTTCCTCATTCATAATGCCTATTTTATTTGCGTTTTCAGGCAATCCCAACATTTGATTTATACGGTCAAATAATTTTACATTAAGCTCAACTTCCTCCCTGCCGTGCATTTTAGGGGCTACATGGTATCTATAGCCTATTAAACTTGTTATGAAGCAATCCAGTATCTTTTCAGGTATGGTATTACCGTCAACCGTGATAATATTTTTATCGGCTATCATGTGAGAACCTACATCACGAACTAACGCTAATGAACTCCTTTTTAAGGTTTTTTCCCGCTTGGTCTTTACACATAGATATTTTGTGTCTTTATTTATTTTGCGCGTCTTTCCCCTAACCTCGCATTGAAGGTCGCCGTCATGAATGCCTTTTAATATCCTGTAAGCCTCATATTTATTTTCAGGAGTCGAAACCGAAGCATCCTCCAAATCAATTATATAGGTAATCGCCGACTCTACGATAACGTCCTTGATTTTATTCTCGCCTATGAGCAATTCAATTTTCAGACCGTTATTTTCCAGCAGAATCGACGTTATCTGCTCTCCTTCCAAAGTTATGCCTATAAGCTTATCGCTAGTAAAGTTTATAGCCTCATCATCGGATTTTTTTGCAACTAATAAATTATTTGTTTTATCATACACGAAGCTTTCTATATCGCTCCAACCCATATTATTTTCAAATTTTACGATTTTATCAAGGAATCCGTTTGTATAGCCGATAACCTCAGCCTCACGCTCTTTATCTTCTGTTTTTTCATCAATTATATTTGAAGTGTACAGGCTGCTATATAAACTTTGCCATCTGGCGTTAGCAGCATTTAACACCATATTGACCTTATCGGCAGGAACTACAAGCTGTGGTCCTGCCATGGGGTTTAATTCCTCGGCAATTCCAATAGATGAGACATTCTTGTTACCATCTGAATTTTCAATAAATCCTATATCTTCGAGCTTTCTTACAACTTTAGAAGTTGGAATAGAGCCTTGTTGTTCCTTAAAAAATGAGTCTATCTGCTCTTGCAATTCGTCCCTTTTTTTCAAAAGTTCGTTATTTGGGGCTGAAAATTCCCTTGTCAGCTTTGCAAGATATTCAAATATGCTTTCAACTTTCAGTTCTCTTTCCTGACAGATTTCACTGACAAAATCGTATAACTCATTAGATACATTAATGTTTTCAGATATTTTTTTCATTTTAATTCAATTTACCTCATAATTGACCGCAATTAACAATATAAGGTTATAAGGCGTTTAACCTCAAGATTTTTTATTGATTAAATGTTCGTATGGGTTTATATACACGGGTGATTGAAAATAAATTTGCGGGTACTATACTCATGAAAGACTTAGAAAATAATAAGATTTTAGCATCAATTATCGTAGCCGGCTTAATAGCCTTAATATGCGGAAAAATAGCTAACGGTCTATACCACCCTGTAACGGAGCCTGAGAAAAGAGGGTTTCAGGTAGAAGTTGCCGAAGCCGGAAGCGAAGGCGAAGAAACCGCCGAAACCGTAGAAGAAGTAATAGATATCCCCGCTCTTATGGCTGCCGCAAGTGTTGAAGAGGGGCAGAAAGTTTTCAAACAATGTGTTAGCTGCCATACTCCTGAGCAAGGTGGAGCTCATAAACTAGGACCTAATTTAGCAGGTGTCGTTAATGCAAAACAAGCAAGTAAGGAAGGTTATGCATATTCTGACGCTTTAAAAGCCGTCGGTAAAACATGGACATATGATGAGCTGTTCGCATTCCTAAAAAAACCTAGAAAATACGCTAGCGGAACAAAAATGAGCTTTGCAGGAATTAAAAAACCCGAGCAAATAGCTAACGTAATTAAATATATGGAAAGCAATTAAAATACTTAAAATGGTTAAAAAATACAAAAAAGGCGTTATTTCAAATAACAACCTGTCGGAAAACAAAGAATTAAATAAAATTAGTAAGTTAGTAGATTCCCACACTGAAGACGAAAAAGAGCTAAATGAAGCTCTCACAGACGGCTTATTCGGTTCTTACGTTCTGTATAAGAGTGAAAAAAACAATTTTTCGGACTTAGAGACTGTAAAAGCAAGCAATAGGTTTGTTGACTTAGTAGACCGCAAGACTAATGTTGAGAACTTTCGGTAATTATAGTCCTTAAAATTAACTTCCACCTATTAATGCCATCCTCGCCTAAGTGCGAGGATCTTCTTTAAACCTGCGGTACGGAAGTTATTTTAAATCACTATAGAAAATCTGCTTATTTCTAAGATTTTTTATGCCATTTTATTTTATTGTATATATGATAATTTATATCATATAAAAAAACAGATAGTTTCATAAAAAAATGATAAGGTTATCCGCATTACTTATAATATTTCTAATGTTTTTCAACGGCATAGGTTACGCTGAAAGTAAAACTTCACACGGAATATCAATTTTCGGCGATTTGAAATACCCGAAGGATTTTAAACATTTTGACTATATTAACCCCGATGCACCCAAAGGCGGCGAAGTAAAAATAGCCGCCATCGGAACATATGACAGCTTAAATCCGTATGTCATCAAGGGAGTTCCTGCCGAAGGCATTGAAATGATATTCGATACACTTATGAAAAGCTCTGCCGATGAAAGTGCGTCTGAATATGGGTTAATTGCCGAATCGGCGGAAATTTCACAAAACGGTGATTATGTAATATTCAATTTAAGAAAAAATGCCGGATGGCACGATGGAACACCCATTACCGCAGATGATGTCGTTTTCTCATTTGAAACCATAACAACAAAAGGACACCCGCAATATAAATCTTACTATCGGGATTTTGAATCGGCAGAAAAACTCGGTACGCATAAAGTAAAATTCAACATCTCAGACCCAAATAACAGGGAGTTACCGTTGATAATCGGTCAACTTCCTATAATTTCGAAGAAATATTATACTGAAAATGACTTCGAAAAAGGCACGCTTGATTTTCCACTTGGCAGCGGTGCATATAAAATAAAGAGCATAGATGCCGGACGCTCAATTACCTATGAAAGAGTTAAAGACTACTGGGCAAAGGATTTACCTGTAAATGTCGGTCACAACAATTTCGATATAATAAGGATAGATTATTACCGTGACGCAACCGTAGCGGTTGAAGCATTAAAAGCAGGTGAATATGATTTTCGTCGGGAGAACATATCAAAAACATGGTCAAATGCCTATAATATCAGGCAGGTAGAAGACGGGCGTATGATTAAGGAAGAACTACCCGACGGCAAGCCTACAGGTATGCAGAGCTTTATTTTCAATACCAGACGTTCGGACTTTGCCAATATAAAGGTGAGGAAAGCACTGCAATACGCATATGATTTTGAATGGGCAAATAAGCAGCTATTCTATGGTGCATATGCAAGAAATCGTAGTTTTTTCGGCAATTCGGAATTCGAAGCAAAAGGGCTGCCAAGTGACGGTGAGTTGAAATTGCTGGAACCATACAGGGACATATTGCCTAAGGAAGTATTTACAGAAGAATATAACCCTCCTGTTTCAGATGGTGAGCTTGGACATCGCCAAAACCTTCTAAAAGCCCAAAAGCTTCTAGATGATGAAGGCTGGGTATTAAACGACATGAAAAGGATAAACCCGAATACGGGCGAGCCTGTCAATATAGAATTCCTGCTTGTATCACCTTCTTTTGAAAGGGTTGTTGCCCCGTTTATAAGAAGCCTGAAAAAGCTTGGCATTGAAAGTACTATACGCACCGTAGATACCTCCCAATATATAAAGCGTATGGAAGAATTTGATTTTGATATTATGGTTAAGTGGTTCGTGCAAGGGGCGGCTCCGGGTAACGAACAGATAAATTACTGGGACTCTTCGACTGCCGATGTAAAGGGAAGCCAAAATCTTATAGGGATAAAGAACGAAGCCGTTGACGCTATGATAAAGCATATAACATCTGCAAAAACAAAGCCTGAACTAATAAATGCGGCTAAGGCACTTGATAGGATATTGCAATGGAATTACTATGCTATTCCGCAATGGCATTCAAGAACGCATCGTGTTATTTATTGGAACAGGTTCGGGCGACCTAAAATTACTCCGCCATATTCCCTTGGCTTCCCCGATACATGGTGGATAGATAAAGAAAAAGAAGAAAAACTTAATAAGCTGCAAAATAAGGAATCTTAAATGGTAAAAATAGCGACATGGAACGTTAATTCCGTAAAAACAAGGATAGAGCATCTTGTTGAATATTTGAGGAGTGACGAAGCACCTGACATATTATTACTACAGGAGTTAAAATGTATGACCGACAAGTTCCCCTATATGGAAGTGGAGGATTGCGGCTATAATACTGCCGTACATGGTCAGAAAACCTATAACGGAGTAGCCATACTTTCAAAGTTCCCGATTGAAGATGTTGTAAAACAACTACCGGGCGATGAAGATGATGAGCAGGCAAGGTACATAGAAGCGGTTATTTCATTAGAGAACAAGGCAATAAGGGTTGCTTCGGTTTATGTTCCCAACGGTCAGACACCCGACTCGGAAAAATTTCAGTATAAAATGCGATTCTTTGACCGCCTTTATGCCCATGCAAAAGAGCTTTTGAAATATGAAGAAGTGCTGGTTATAGGTGGTGATTATAACGTTGCCCCCTCCCCCATTGATGTTTACGACCCCAAGGCTTTAGATGGAACGACATGCTTCCACATAGATGAACGCAAGAAATTCCGTACACTCGAAGGACTGGGGCTGACTGACGCATATAGGGCGGCAAATGAAAATAAAGAACAATTTAGCTGGTGGGATTACCGTGCAGGTGCATGGCAGCAAAATAAAGGTATGCGTATAGACCATCTTTTATTATCACCTGAAGCTGCCGATATAATGGTTAGTTCCGATGTCTATCTTGAACCACGCACCAAAGATAAACCGTCAGACCATACGCCTGTGTGGTGCAAATTAAAAACAAGTATTTAATGCAAATGCCCGTCATACTATGGCCTGACCATAGTGTCTAAGATATACAACATTTCGTTTATTACCGTCATACGCCAACACCGCTCGGCGTATCGATTGTAAAATCTCTATAGAAGCCTCTGTAAAAGTCCAAAAACTACTCTCCCCTTGAGGGAGGGTTAAAAACACAAAGTGTTTTTGTGAGGGGTAGAAAACTCACAAGTGTTTGTCACACACGCCTTGTGCTGGTATCTCTAATTTAAATAAGATTACCCTATAATTTGCTCCGCAAATTCGGGTAATGACGTGTATATAATATTTTCTCTTAACCATAAAAAAAGCCCCATAAAATGAGGCTTTTTTTTGAAAATATAATATTCGATTAACGCTTGGAGAACTGGAAGCTCTTTCTTGCTTTTGGACGACCCGGCTTCTTACGCTCAACAGCACGGCTGTCACGAGTAAGGAAACCACCCTTACGCAATACCGAGTGGAACTCGGGGTTATATTTATCCAAAGCCCTTGCAATACCGTGTAAGATAGCTCCGGCCTGACCTGAAAGACCACCGCCTTTTACAGAACACACAACATCTATTTCACCGTTGGTATTGGTCGTATCAAAAACCTGACCTATAACCATACGAAGTACCGGACGACCGAAGTAAATTTCAGCATCTTTACCGTTGATAGTAATTTTACCGTTACCTTTTTGTATCCAAACTCTTGCAGAAGATTTCTTCCTACGACCCGTAGCGTAAGAACGACCAAGTTTATCTATCTCAGGCTTACGATCTTCTTGTACTAACAATTGTTCTGTCATGCTGCTTCACTCTTTTTGTTTTTTCTGTTTTGAGAACCAAAATCCAATATTTCAGGTTTCTGACCTGCGTGAGGATGCTCAGAACCTTTATAGATATGTAATTTTGACATTTGTTCACGCCCTAAAGGACTTCTTGAAATCATTCTTTCGATAGCCTTGCCGACAACACGCTCAGGATATTTCCCTTCGATAGTCTTACGAACGTTTCTTTCTTTAATACCGCCCGGGTATCCGGTATGCCAGAAATATTTCTTACCCTCGTATTTCTTACCCGTAAGGTGAACTTTTTCGGCATTTATAATTATAACATGGTCACCGCAATCAATGCTCGGAGTGTATGTAGGCTTGTGTTTGCCGCGAAGTATCATAGAAGCTTTTGAAGCCAGCCGCCCCAAAACCAGATCTTCGGCATCAATAACATACCATTTTCTTTCAATTTCAGATGGTTTTGCACTATAAGTTGTCATTTTATATCTACTTTTTTCTAATGTTTCCTAAGCTTACACTTATAAAGAGGGAGATATATAAGCCATATACACACTATTTGTCAATGAAAAATTAGTATTAGTTTAACTTTATGGTTAATATAAAATTTTATATACCGTTAATCTTGTAAACAGTTAGACTTTACAAAAAAAATAAAATATGCTCAGGTGGTATATTATTTTTAAGGTTAGTAATTTTGGAGTTATTTTAATGCCTGATTTGATTGATGAAATTAAGGAAGATATAAAGCAGGAAAGGCTTACTAAACTATGGCAGGATACAGGCACTTACATCATCGGCGGTATCATTTTAACAATAGCGGTAACTGCCGGTAATGTTTTTTATAAAAGCTACAAAAAGTCTAAATATGAGAATTTGGGTACCGAGCTTTATTCGGCATATGTAAAGGAATCTATTAACGAGCCGGATAAATCTATTGACGCATATGATAATATCGCAAAAAACTCGGATACGAATATATCGGCAATTGCCGATATACGTAAGGCTGCTTTACTTGATAAGGCCGGTAAAAACGATTTAGCAATACAGCTTTATAAGGATATTTCGGAAAACAATTCATACCCCATTGAGTTCAGGGAGCTTGCTGAAATATTATATTTAAGGAACGCAATAGAGTTTAGCGAACAAAACGATATATCGCTTATTAACAGACTTGAGGACATCTCTAAGTCAAACGGACCTTTCAGATATTCCGCAAAAGAAATGCTGGCGTTTGCTTTGTACGAGAGCTTACAATATAATGATGCAAAAAAACTTTTCACAGAATTAAGTGAAGAGGAAGCCACTCCCGCAACAATGAGGAGCAGGGCAAATGAAATGGTTAATGCAATCAATATAGAATCTGAAGATACAAATGGTTAGTAGATTTTTATTATTAACGGTATTGTTATTATCGGTTAATGCGTGTAGCTATTTTCCTAATTTAGGAAAAAACGAAGAGATATACGGCAATAAAGAAGACAGGGTCTCTATTTTAAAAGCCGAAAGTAATATAAAGGTTGATTCTGAGGCGGCTCTCACACCCCCAAAGCTACCTAAAACACGCTTTAACAACAAATGGTCTAAAAGCCATGGTTATGACTCCCTAACCCCTGAAAATATCGAAGCCCCTCTTGAGTTCAACTTTCGTGCTATAGAGTCAATAGGAAAAGGCACGCCGAAATCCGTAAAATATACTATTTCACCCGTTATAGCCGAGAACAAGATATTTACTATAGACAACGATGGTGTAGTAACTGCGTTTGATGCAAATGATATACGAAGTGAATTTTGGAAATACGAAATAGAAGTTGATAAAAAAAGCGGAAATTTCTCAAGTGCCGGAATGCTTTACTATGAAGGACATCTATACATATCGACCGGTTTTAATAAAGTCATAGCACTTAATGCCGAATCGGGTAAATTATTATGGAACCGCAATATTAACGGCGTTGCCCGCTCTGCACCCGATGCCCATAACGGCATATTACTTATAAGCACGGCAGAAAATAAGCTATATGCGTTAGATATCAAGGACGGTGCTATTTTATGGACGCACAACGGTACGACCGAGGAAATAAGCGTTTTAGGTACGGCATCTCCCGTAGCATATAAAAATCTGGTATTTGCGTCATATTCTTCGGGTGAGTTATACGCACTGAATATAGAAAACGGCAACATATTATGGTTTGACTCTCTATCTACCGTATCGGATTTAAAAAGCGGCTCCTTTGTGGATATTGATGCGACACCGGTTGTAATAGGCGATAAAACATTCGCTATTAACCGTCAGGGTGTTCTTGCAGCATATGAGACATTCGGCGGTTACAGATTGTGGGATATCGAGGTCGGCGGCGGCAAAAACCTTTGGTATGCAGACAATATAATATACCTGATAAACGATGAAAACATGTTAATCGCTATAAACACGAAAATAGGCGGTATTGCATGGATAAAGCAACTACCCGAATATGAAAAGCCTAAAAGAAAAGTAGGGCGATATTACTGGACCGGACCGGTTTTAGCTCAAGATAGGTTGCTAATTGTCGGTTATCACGGAGAGTTATTATCTTTATCACCTCTAAACGGTGATATCATAGATGTTACAAAAGTGCTTTCGGGCATTTCCCACCCACCTGTAGTAGCATATAATTCCTTATATATGATTACAGGAAACGGCAAGTTGGTCGTTTATAAATATATTGATAAAGCGGGTAGAAAATCACTAACCGAAAAATACGTGCAACCCCAATAATCAGCTTTTATTATATAAAACTTCATATTGCTATAGTAATAAATTTGGTATATAAACACCTTTTCCGATTTATATCGGTACTATAGTTTTTCCGCTTATTATTACACGATTAATTTAAGGCGATGTATGGAAATACTACATGAACCGACAAATGACGAAGTGTAACAAAAAATAAGAAGTACCATTAACCATGTCATTTACAGCTTGTATAATAGGAAGACCTAACGTTGGCAAATCCACTCTATTTAACCGCCTTTCAGGTAAAAAACATGCACTTGTTGATGACAGACCGGGAGTAACACGTGACAGGCGTGAAGGAGCTGCCAGAATCGGTGACATGGAATTTAGGGTAATAGATACGGCAGGTCTTGAGGAAGCGGAAGAAGATGCTCTTGAAACACGTATGCTAAAACAGACTCGGCAAGCGGTAGAAGACTCCGACTTATGTTTAATGGTAATAGATGGAAGAGCCGGCTTAACTCCCGATGACAAGTTCTTTGCCAACTGGCTGAGAAAGATTCACAAGTCAATTATCCTTATAGTAAATAAATGCGAAGGTTCTCAAGGTGAATTCGGACTCAACGAATCATACGGGCTGGGTTTTAGGGATATAGTTCCTATATCTGCCGAGCATAATGAAGGAATGGCAGACCTATATGAAGCAATTGCTCCATATAAGGCACAGTATGATTATGAAATAGGTGAACTGGAAATCACAAAAGAAGCTGAAGACGGAGATAAATTCATTCAGGTAGCGATAGTCGGCAGACCAAATACGGGAAAGTCTACATATCTTAACAGTTTATACGGCGAAAACCGTGTATTGACAGGACCTGAGGCAGGAATTACCCGTGATTCAATATCTATAGACTGGCAGTTTGAAGGTAAAAATATCAGGCTGATTGATACGGCGGGTATCAGACGAAAATCCAACGTACAGAAAAAGCTGGAAAAACTATCCGTAGCCGATTCACTGCGTGCGTTACGTTATGCCCATGTGGCAATATTGATGATAGATGCCACTATGCCTTTTGAAAAACAAGACCTGCATATCGCAGAAACCATCGCCAACGAAGGGCGTGCCGTAGTTATAGCCTTAAATAAGTGGGACTTGGTCGAAGATAAAGCTGCAACCCTAAAAGAATTAAAGTATAAAGCTGATGAATTATTACCGCAAATCAAAGGGGTTAGCCTGATAACCATTTCAGCTTTAAATGGTGAGAATGTTGAAAAGGTTATGAAGTCAGCCTTGGAAGCATATAATGTATGGAACAAGCGTATCACCACTTCAAAATTGAATGATTGGCTAAGGGAAGCCGAAAGTAAGCACCTCCCTCCCCTTGCTAAAAACAAAAAACGTATCCGCCTTAAATATATGACCCAAGGCAATACCCGCCCCCCTACATTTACGGTATTTATAAACCGTCCTGAAGATTTACCTGCAAGTTATAAACGATATATCGAGAACTCTTTAAGGGACGATTTTTCAATGCCGGGAGTGCCTCTTAGGGTAATGTTCCGTAAGAATGAAAATCCTTATGAAAAAAAGAAGTGATAAATCTATAATTTATCCAAATACCACTCTATTATACAACTATCAAGCGGGCTATCTAAATCGTAATCAGCGACATTAGAAAGATGGTCTGCAGTGGCACAACCACCTAGAGCCTGTATACGGTGTGTTATTAAATTACCTGAATCTGCATCACCATCGTCAATTTTGTCATCCACAGATTTAGCTTGCCTAGCATTAAGACTATTAGTACCTGCCCATATACCGCCGGTACTATCATTGACTATACCGATCCTAAGCTTTGTACCATAATGCTTTAAATATCTAAGCTCCTGATCCTCACTAGGAGGACTACCGGTAACACTATAAAATGTAAAACTAATATTACCGTAAGGTTGCGAACTCGGTATATTAACACCCGTATCAAAATGTATATTACCTACATCCGCTACCACACCGCTAAACTGAGCAGGAATAAGCTCTGATCCGGTAAGATGCGCCCAAGCATATAAGTCTTCGCCATTTTGTTTTGATATCAGCCTAACTCTTCCGTCCCCATCTCCGTTTGTTATAGTCACACCACCTGCTGTAGTCCAAAACGATGTAGCCTGAGGAAAGTCGCCAGGCCAATAACCATATTCTTCCTTAAATGTATTTATAGCAGACGTATATTGAATAATTTCAGTTGATAAACGCCTTAGCTTGGCGGCATCATATAACTGCTGTCCACCTATTACGCCGGCAACAATAACACCTATAATAGCCACAACTACAGACAGCTCAACAAGGGAAAAGCCTTTTTGTTTTTTACGATTTTTTAAGTTAAGTAAATAAAATTTCATATAATTTATTTTTTTTATAATCAAAACCTATCTAAATAAAACTCCATTATACAGTCTTTAGCCGTACTTGATAAATTATAGCTTGCTGCCGGTGCGTTATATGGTGCGGTTGTACAGCTACCTCCGACATCAGTATGTGTAATTAAATTACCCGAATCCGCCTTTCCGTCATCAATTTTTACATCAATCGCCTGAACCTGCTTTGCAGCTAATGAATTTGCATTATTCCAAGGTCTGCCTACATTATCAAGCCCCGAAACCCTTAGTTTAACGCCTCCTATTTCTTTATATATGTAATTATCTTCTGTTACAATAAAGCTAAAAAAAGAAAATACCATATTTTTAAATGCAACCGATATAGGAATATTAACACCGGCATTATAATGAGTTACACCGGCATCTGAAACAAGCCCTGAATAAGTCCTCTCCGGTATAAGTTCAGAACCGGATAAATGCGCCCACGAATATAAATCCTCATTATTTTGCCAAACATCTAATGTAATAACATTATCACCGTTTCCGTTAGTAATATTTACACCGCTTTTAGGGGTAGCCGTCCAAAACGCAACAGCTTGCGGAAGGTCTCCCGGCCAATAACCGTATTCTTGCTTGAAAGTATTTATAGATGATACGTAACTTGTTATTTCCGTTGATATGCGTCTTATTTTAGCAGAGTCATATATCTGCTTTACACCGATTACGGCTGCAACAATAACGCCTATAATAGCCACAACCACAGACAGCTCGACAAGGGAAAAGCCTTTTTGTTTATTTAGAGCTAAATTATTTTTAAAAAGCAACGGCATAATCTTAAAATTATGCCACAAAATGATTAAAAAATCATTAAGCCTCTACTAACTCAGCCTTTGCCGGCTCTTTTTCTTCATCTTTTTGGCGTTTTTTATAAGAATTTTCCAAAAGGAACTCATTAAGCTTCTTTACCGACTTATGTTTTGCCGCATAAGTAACCACTCTGCCGCTTTTTTTAGACTTTAAAACACCGGCATCATTTAATTGAGATAAGTGAAAAGAAAGCGTTGCAGGCGGAACTTGCAGTATCTCCGATATCATGCCCGCAGATATCCCTTCTTCCCCCTCTTGTATCAGCAGTCTGAAAATCGCTAATCTGGTTTCTTGAGACAACGCCGATAAAATTTTAAGTGCTTTTTTTGCTTTCATATTTAAAACTAGTCCTACATTTTTTTTCACAGTTATTTAATAAATATATAAAAATAAAATAACAAGTAGTTTTTTAAAAAATTATTTTATTTTCCGACAGATATTCTTCGACGTGCTTCACATAATTATCCTCTGAAATCTTAATGAATTTCGCCTCGTCCTCAGTTAAATCCCTAAAAAACTTACCGGGATTTCCAGCCCAAATCTGACCTTTTTTCACCACCTTAGAAGGAGTTATTAAAGAACCTGCCGCAACCATGCCGCCCGATTCGATAATTGCATCGTCCATTATAGTTGCCCCCATGCCCACAAAGCATGAATCTTCTAATTTACATGCATGTAATAACGCCTGATGACCTATTGTAACTCCGCTTCCTATTATAGTCGGGTGACCGTTTCTGGTAACATGTATTACCGTTCCGTCTTGTATATTGGTTCTCTCGCCAACCCTAACGTGTGCAACATCGCCACGCAGGACACAACCGAACCATATTCCCGATTTAGTCCCTATTTCAACATCACCTATTATATCGGCACTCGGTGCTACGAATGCTCCGGCGGCAATAGTCGGTTTTATCCCTTTATAAGTGTGTAAGCCGGCCAAGATATAAACTCATCTTATTTATGGAAAAACAGGAATATAATCTAAACCGCACGTTTCATCAAGCCCAAAGATTAAATTCATATTCTGGACTGCCTGCCCTGAAGAACCTTTTGTAAGATTATCTATAACTGAAACTATAACAGCCCTGTTATCGCTATTTCCTTCTGCAACAGAAATTAAACACATATTTGTACCGGCAACGTCCCTTGTGGACGGAAAAATACCACTTAAACCGACATTTACAAAACTCTCTCTATCATATTTATTATTCAAGGATTTTTGCAAGTCGGCAACGGTTTTATTTTTATTCAATTTTACGTAAATAGTAGACAATATTCCTCTGCTCATAGGCACTATTTGCGGAGTAAAATTAATTTTTATATCACTTTTACTTACAGAAGATAATGTTTGCTCCATCTCCGGAATATGCCTGTGTTTATTGATGTTATAAGGCTTAACCCCTTCATTTACCTCAGTAAATAAGAATGCCTGTTTAGCCGCCCTGCCCGCACCGGTAATCCCTGTTTTAGCATCGATAATAATATCCGTTTTTTCAATAATACCGTCTGTCAATAACGGTACTAGCGGCAATGTAGCTCCCGTAGGATAGCAGCCGGGACATGCAATTATCCTTGCGTTTTTGATTTCTTCCCTGAATATCTCGGTAAGACCGTACACGGCTTCTTTTTGCAGCTTTGGTGCGGCATGTTTATTTCCATACCATTTTTCATACACATCAACATCTTTAAGCCTGAAATCGGCAGAAAGGTCTATTATTTTAAGATGAGTAGGCAATTTCTTTATAATTTCCTGTGAAGTTGCATGTGGCAAGCAACAAAATGCAACATCTATTCCTTTAAAATCAACATCGGAAAGTTTTACCAGCTCCGGCAGGTCAAACGCTGCCAAATGCGGGTATATTTCCGATACTGGCTGCCCTGCACTACTTTCGGCAACCAGATACTTAATTTCAACATGCTTATGCGTCAGCAATATCCTTATCAGTTCAACGCCCGTATATCCGCTTGCCCCGATTATTGCCGCATTTATTTTTTTAGTCATAATATTAATAGCTTATAATGTTTTTAATCTCTTTCAGGTTTAATTCCTCGAAGCTTGCTTCGTATAATTTAAGTTGCAAGTTGTAAGTTGCATCTTAAGTCAGGCATCACTTGCAACTCGCTACTTGCAACTAAACTATATGCCCCTTAGCTTGCCTCAGGGGTTTTTACTAATATCATAGATGTAATTTTTGATTTATCAAGAAGCCTTAGCCTCATTCCACAATCTATCCATTTCTTCTAAATCGGATTCCTCAAGGCTCCTATTCTGTTTTGCAAGGCTGTTTTCAATATGTTTAAAACGCCTTATGAACTTTTCATTGCAGCCTTTTAAACAAACTTCAGGGTCAATTTTCAGCTTACGCCCAAGATTGCTTACACAAAACAGCAAATCTCCGAATTCTTCTTCAATATTACCATCTCCTGCCACGGCTCTTTTTAACTCATCATATTCTTCGTCAATCTTGTTATACACCCCTTCTAAATCAGCCCAGTCAAAACCGACCTTAGCCGCCCTTTTTTGCAGCTTTACCGAGCGTGTTAACGCAGGAAGTGCGATAGCTACGCCGTCTAAAACACTCACAACATCGCCGTCTTTAGCTTTTGCAGCTCGTTCTTGGGCTTTTTGTTCCTCCCATGCTTTTTCTTGCTCCTGTGCGGTTTT
Source organism: Pseudomonadota bacterium (assembly GCA_027620075.1). Taxonomy (NCBI): domain Bacteria; kingdom Pseudomonadati; phylum Pseudomonadota; species Pseudomonadota bacterium. Next base: position 381,057 of record JAQCEY010000002.1, read on the forward strand.
TATATCGGCATCTCCAAAAACGTGGGGGTGTCTTTCGACAAGTTTATTTATTATGGAATCAACCACATCGTCAAAATTAAAGCTACCCTGTTCGCTTGCCATTTGACTGTGGAAAATAACCTGTAACAGCAAATCCCCCAACTCTTCTTTTAAAGCCTGCATATCACCCTTGTCTATCGCATCGACAACTTCATAAGCCTCTTCGATAGTATGCGGCGATATTGATTTAAAGTCCTGCTCAACGTCCCAAGGGCAGCCTTTTTCGGGGTCACGCAAAAGCGACATTATTTCTTTTAATCTTTCAACATTATTCATAATATTATCTTTGTTAGTTATTCATTTTTAGAAGAAAACCCGAAAGCCATCTTGTATGTAAGGATATTCATTTCAGGCAAGTGGTCGGGCGGCACGGGGATAACGGGGTCAGCCCTTTCCGCCATTGAAAGCAGTGCCGAATCCAATATAGGGTGACCGGTTGATTCTTCAATTTCAGCCTTTAATACCTTACCGTTACGCCTGATAGTAATTTTCAGTATTCCGCGTCCGCTTAATCTTAATAGTTCGGCTTGTTCGGGATATACCTGAAATTTTTTCAGCCATAACGGCAGCATCTGCTCATATGTAACCAAATCCTGAGATTCTTCATCGGTGACATTCCCCACCTTTGAGCCTAAAGTACCGACTTCATGTTTTTCAGATGAAGACGGCTCAATATAAATTTCATCTGATGCGGTATCAGGTATTATCATTCCTTCTGCCGCCACTTCAACCACTTTCCTGACCATTTTTTGCTCTTTGGCTACAAATTGGCTTTTTTTGCTTATATCACTATCTTGCGGTTTCGGCTTCGGCTTTACATCAATAGCATTAAAATCTTCCGTTTCATCGGATAATTTTAATTCCGACAAATCTATATCACTCGTATCATTATCATTTGCATTATCCGCCTCAACAACATCTTGATTTTCCTTAGGAACCGAGGCTATCGGCAAAGGGCTATTCTTATTTTCAAGTGCTGCCTTATCAACTCCGAGTTTTATTTTTAACTCATGGAATTTTGTAGGTTCATTAGCATCATCAAACGCAAAATTAACCGTTAGAAGAAGTATATGTATAACTCCTGAAAAGATAAAAAATATACTGAAATACTCATTATCTTTTTTCATTATTTGCTCACCTGTGTTACAAGTGAAACATCGTTGCCTCCGGCATCTTTTATAGCGTTCATTATATAAATCAGGGTTTCAGCCGGAACGTTCAGGTCAGACTTAATACTTATCTGTTGATTCGGGTAATTTATATAAAGGGTATGTAATATAGTTTTCAAATCATCTTTGGCTACAATATCATTATTTATAGCTATTTTGCCGTCACTTGATAAATACACCGTACTTGGAATCTGCGGCTTCATATTACCGCTTGTAGATTGGGGCAGGTTTACTTCAAATATATCGACACCTTCTATTGAACCTGCCACCATAAAGAAGATAAGCAGTAGAAAAATCACATTAATAAGCGGTATCAGGCTTATTTGCGTATTAATTTTTTTTGCACGTTTAAATTCCATGTTAAAACCGCATATTATCCTGAACCTTCAACTATCGAAATATTATAACCTCCGGCAGATTTTATGCCGTCCATTGCGGTTACCAATTCCTGCACCGAAACGCCTCGCCTGTTTGTTACGATAACACTCCTGTCCTTATTATCCTTTAATTCATCGCCGACTATATCACCAATAAGTGACAAGCTATATTCCTTTCCCGAATACACAAAACTATTACCCTCTTTGAGTATAACAAGAACAGGGTCGCTATTGCCCGTATTTTCAATTGAAGAAGTGCTTTTAACCGATGTTATATTCAGGTCTACAGCCTCGGTTAACACAAATTCACTGGTTAACAGGAAGAAAACCACCAACAAAAATATAATGTCGATTAACGGGGTTAGATTTACCGCTCTTCTTTTCTTAGTAGTTCTGGCAAATTCCACTTCTTTATGTTCCTGACTTTGATAATGACAAAATAGACGAAACGCTTTCTTTCATATTAGAGCGTATTTCTTCGATTTTTCCGTCAATTATATAATGTGCGGCAATTGCAGGTATCGCCACCATCAGTCCGGCAACCGTAGTAAGCAATGCTTCCCAGATTCCTCCCGCCAAAACCGAAGGGTCTACCCTTGAGCCTACCTGATGAATCCCTGCAAAGGCTTTTACCATACCTATTACCGTACCTAGCAAACCTAACAAAGGGGCAATATTTGCCACCATCTCAAGCCCTCTTAAATGGCTTTCAAATGTTCTTATTACCTTTGACCCCGAAGCTTCAACGGCTCTTTCTCTCTTTAAGTCGGTCATAGGCATCATAACGGCATATCTGAGTGCAGTTTCAATAACTCTTGCTATAGGGTTTCTCTGATTTCCGGCAATCCGTGAAGCCTCGCCTAGTTTTTGGCTTTCCACCGATTCAATAAGCGGCTTTAAAAAATCGGTTCTAAATACTTCCAGACTCCAGAACTGATATATTTTATAAAATATTACAGAAACAACATAAACCGAAAGGAGCAGCAAAATCGCCATTACCGCACCGCCTTTTTCTAATAACTCCGTTAATATCATACCTGACCTTTTTATTTTTTACGTTTATTAGAAAATCAAAGATTTAGCGACTTTAAGCCAAAAAAAAATAATTTTCTATATTTTTATTTAAAAGAAAAGTATAAAACCATCAAGCATATAATATTCATGTCACAAAATTTTGCGGGTTTAACAAAGATACAATAATGAAATCTTCTAGAATTTCAGGTAATGAGCTAAACAAAGCCGATATAAGCAGGCTTAGTCCTGTAAAGAAATATCTCTTTCCATATAAGCCGTACATAATAGGTGCGTTTATCGCACTTTTGATAACATCTTCATCAGTCCTTGGATTAGGTAAAGGGCTTGGATATCTTATTGATAACGGATTAAGCGGCAACAATCCGGAGCTACTTAACAAGGCACTCATTGCCATGATGGCAATAACCACCCTGCTTGCTCTTGGCACATATGCACGATTTTACCTTATAACATATACCGGTGAAAGGGTAATTTCAGACATAAGGAATGACATCTATAACCACATATTAAAGCTGTCACCTGATTTTTTCGAAAAAACAAAAGCAGGTGATATAATCTCCGCCATAAATGCAGATTGTACATTAATACAATCGGTTGTCGGAAGCAGCTTATCTATTGCATTGAGAAATTCAATAATGCTTATAGGCGGTGCAGGGTTGTTGATACATACCAGCCCGAAGCTTGCCGGAATCGTATCTATAGTTATCCCTATGGTATTATTTCCGATAATATTACTAGGTAAAAAACTCAGGAAAGCATCAAGGGCATATCAGGAAAAAATAGCTGAAATTTCTTCGCACTCCGAAGAGACGATAATGGGAATAAAAACCATACAGGCTTTTGTCAATGAGGCGCATGAGGCAAGTATTTTTGATAACACCTTAAAAAGCACCTTAAAGGCGGCAAAAACCCGTATAAGGCTAAGGTCTTTACTGACCTCGATAGTGATTTTATTTGTATTCGGTGCTGTTGGTTTTGTATTATGGATAGGAGGGCAAGACGTATTAAACGGTACAATCACCCCCGGAAAATTATCTTCATTTATTTTCTATTCCGTTTTAGTGGCAGGCTCCACAGGAGCTCTCAGCGAAGTTATCGGCGACTTGCAGCGTGCAGCAGGTGCGGCTGACAGGATATTTAACATACTAAAAACCCAACCTAGCATTAAAAACTGTGTTGCCCCTAAAAAAATATCCGACCAGACAAAAGGCGATATAACTTTTGATAATGTAACTTTTTCCTATCCTTCAAAACCTAAAATAGCAACCCTGAAGAACGTTTCATTTGAAATAAAAAATGGTGAAACCATTGCTATCGTCGGTCATTCAGGTGCAGGCAAAAGCACTATATTCAATCTGTTACTTAGATTTTATAATACAAGTTTCGGTGATATATATATTGACGGTATCAAGATAAAAGATATTGAGCTTTCGCATCTTCGCTCTTTATTCGGATTAGTCCCACAGGATACGGTGATTTTCTCTGCATCTGCTTATGATAACATATTATTCGGCAGACCCGATGCTACCGCAGAAGAAGTTAGAAATGCGGCTAAACACGCCGCAGCTTTAGATTTCATTGAAAACCTGCCTGAAGGCTTTAAATCGCACTTAGGTGAAAAAGGAGTACGCCTTTCAGGTGGAGAAAAACAGCGTATAGCAATTGCACGCATGTTCCTCAAAGACCCTAAAATATTGTTATTGGACGAGGCGACATCTGCACTTGATGTTGAAAACGAAAATTCCGTACAAAAGGCATTTGAATCCTTAATGCAGGAAAGAACCACACTGGTAATTGCCCATCGCCTATCTACCGTACAAAAAGCCGATAAAATAATTGTGTTTGATAAAGGCGAAATAGTAGAAACCGGAAATCATAAAACCCTTATGGGCAAAAAAGGAGTTTACGCAAAACTTGTTTCAATGCAGTTTAGTGAGTAGGATAAATTATTAATTAATCCTTAGTAATCCAACCGCCGCCAAGCACTCTTGAGCCGTCATAAAAAACACATGCCTGCCCCGGAGCTATTGCACGTTCAGGCACGTTTAATACTATTTTTGCAGTATTGTCATTCGATGCGAATATCTTTGCATTTACAGGGTCTTGCGTTGAACGCATCTTCACAGTGACTTCCATACCTTCTGACGGAATATCACCGGAGCCTAGCCAGTTGATATCTTTTATACCGAATGAATGCGAATCAAGGTCACTTTCAGCACCGACTATCACCTGATTTTTTTTAGCGTCTATTTTTACAACATATAAAGGGTCACCGCCGCCGATACCCAACCCCCGACGTTGTCCTATGGTATAATTGACTATTCCTTTATGCTCGCCGAGCTTTTCGCCTTTTACATTCACAATGTCGCCGGTCTCCCAAGCTTCGGGACGCAACCGCTCTATAACTTTTGCATACGAACCGTTAGGAACAAAACAAATATCCTGCGAGTCAGGCTTATCGGCCACTTCCAGTCCGTATTCTAAAGCAAGCTCACGGGTTTTTTCTTTTTTCAGACCGCCAAGCGGGAAATGTATGTAATTAAGCTGTTCTTTAGTTGTGGCAAACAGGAAGTAGCTTTGATCCTTAGAATCATCAACAGCTTTGTGAAGTTCAGGGAAACCTGTTTCATTATCAATTCTTTGCACATAATGCCCCGTCACCAAAGCATCGGCATTTAAGTCTTTAGCTACCTTGAACAAATCCCTGAATTTTACCGACTGATTACATTTCACACACGGTATAGGAGTTTCACCCCTCAAGTAAGAATCGGCAAAATCGTCCATCACCGATTCTTTGAAGATGCTTTCATAATTCAGTACATAATGAGGGAATCCCGCTTTATCGGCAACCTGTTTTGCGTCATAAATATCTTGTCCGGCACAGCAAGCACCCTTTTTTTCCAAAGCAACACCGTGGTCGTATAACTGCAATGTCACCCCGATAACCTGATAGCCCTGCCTATGCAGCATGGTTGCCACAACCGAGCTATCCACTCCGCCTGACATAGCCACAACGACTTTAGTATCTTTTATATCTTTATTAGGACAAAATGTATTTTTCATGTGACACTTGTAACCGAAAACACAGTAAATTTCAAGTTATTTAAGCATCAAGCCGCAAGCAATTTTGCAATCGGTTTAAAACTTTTTCTGTGATGGACGGTTACACCGTATTTTGCTAGCCCCTCCTGATGTATTTTAGTACCGTATCCTGCATTTTTTTCCCAGCCGTAATAAGGGAACTCCTCTGCAATTCTTTTCATTATTCTATCACGGGTTACTTTGGCAATAATTGCCCCTGCTGCAATAGAAAGGCTTTTTGAATCCCCTTTGATTACGGCATGTGCCTTGCAGCTTAAAACCGGACACTTGTTTCCGTCTATCAGAGCCATGTCAGGTTTTACGCTTAAGTTATCCACAGCTTTTTTCATTGCCAGCATAGAAGCCTGAAGAATGTTCATTTCATCTATATCTTCAACGTTAACAATGCCTACACCTATTTGTGCAACTTCCTGTAATTTATCAAAAATATACTCCCTCTTCTTCTCGCTTATTTTTTTTGAGTCATCAATCCCAAGCGGAAAATCATCTCTGTTTAAAATTACCGCACCCGCAACTACAGGTCCTGCCCAAGGCCCTCTACCCGCTTCATCAACGCCTGCAATCACACCGCTAAAACTATTTTCTATTGAAAAATCCGGCATATTTCCCCCTTAACTAAATGTTACAAAAAATATTACTTAGTTCAATTAATTATCATTGAAAAATATATGTAAGCATGTATTAGTTAAATAGTACATTTGAATTTATAAGCTATATAAATCTTTCAAAATTTTTTGCAGAAAATGTTATGTCACGTATAGTAATCATATTACTGCTTTTATTCACATCCGCATGTAGCTCAAGTCTGCAACAGCTACAAAAAGTAAAGCCTACGGGAAATACATATCAGATACGCCTTGCTAACGAGTATCTGCAATATGCCGAGGCGGAAGCCGATCAGTATGACTGGTATGACTCGGGACATTTTGCACGTAAAGGGCTGCGTTCTGCCAAAGGGATTGAAGTAGAGCCTGAACAATTGGAATATTGGGATATTAAAAACGAGGATTTGCCGACATTACGGCAGGCACGCCGATACCTGATATCAACCCTTGACAATGACATGAAAAGAAATCACCCCAAAGAAGCGGCTAAGGCTATGTTCTTGTTTGATTGCTGGGTTGAGCAAACAGAAGAGGTGTGGCAGGAAACGCACATATCCTATTGTCGTGAAAAATTTTATGAGACCTTAGACGGGCTATATATTTTAGCCGAAAACGACCGCAAAGCTAAAGAAGAAATGCTTGCTATGACCGAACAAAAGGTTGCCGAAGTCGCCATACCTGAAATTCAAAAAGACCTTTCTACCGACATAATAAATTCAAGAATGACCGAGGGCATAAAGCTATCGGACTATGCGGATAAAACAGGTGAAAATAATACCGACAAAGCCGGAACGGGAGGACCTCTTGTTTGCGATGCCGACTGCACAAATAAAGTAGAGAAACGGTTATTGTATTTTGCATTTGATAGTGCCGCTATAACCGGCCGAACTAAACGTGTACTTCATGAAGTAACCACAAAATTACAAGACGTTGAAAGCTACGAAATAACCTTAAACGGCTACGCCGATAGGGTAGGACATGAAGATTATAATATGGAGCTTTCAAAAAAAAGGGCGGAAGCCGTAAAGAAAGAGCTGATTGAAAAAGGCATACCTTCGGAACAAATAGTCATTTATGCCTTTGGTGAGATTCACGGCATAATTGAAACTAATGATGAAATAGCGGAAAAAGAGAACCGTTCGGTTCAGATAATCCTTGAAATGTAGTTTATAACTTGACCTTATTGCAATGGAAGCTATTTTATACTCTAAAAAAACATGAGAACCGTAAGTGAAACTAAAAACTGACAAAACACAAGAAAACTCACCTCTTTTTACATTAAAGTCTCTTGTTAAGTCAGACCTGAAAAAAGTAGATAAACTTATATATAGCCTGATTGTTAATAAAATTGATTTAATCCCTCAAATTTCAGAGCATACAATATCATCGGGGGGAAAGAGGCTTAGACCTATACTAACTTTGGCAAGTGCCAAGCTATGCGGATATACCGGCACTTCCCATATTGATTTGGCTGCATGTGTGGAATTTATCCATACCGCCACTTTATTGCACGATGATGTTGTCGACAAAAGCGATTTAAGACGTGGCGAACAGACTGCAAACAGCCTGTGGGGAAACAAGGAAAGCATTTTAGTCGGTGATTATCTTTTGGGAAAATCATTTCACTTAATGGGTGCGGCAAAATCTCTGGATATATACCGAATACTGTCTAACGCAGCCGTTGTAATTTCCGAAGGAGAAGTTTTACAATTATCGGCCTCAGGCAACATAGACGGCGGTAAGAATAAATATTTTGAAATAATTTCCGCAAAAACTGCCGAACTATTTGCAGCAGCCGCACAGGTAAGTGCCGTAATTGCAAAAAGAACCGATGAAGAAATACAAGCCGTAAGAAATTTCGGATTTAATTTAGGAATAGCATTCCAGATAGTTGACGACCTTCTTGATTATTTTTCCAATAACGATGTAATGGGCAAAAGCGTCGGTGATGATTTCAAAGAACAAAAAGTTACGCTTCCCGTAATATACGCTTATGAAAAAGCAACCGCTGACGAACAAAACTTCTGGAAAAGATGCATTAACGAAGGTAGGCAATCTGAAAATGATATAGAAACTGCAATTAACTACATGAAATCGCATAATATATACGATACGGTCATGAACAAGGCATTTGAATACGCAGATATCGCCAAACAATCATTAAGTATATTTAACGACTCCGACTATAAAACGGCACTTTTAGACATAGCTGATTTTTCAGTAAAAAGAACAAGTTAGATTTTAAAGAATTGCAAAAATGAAAAAACTACTCTCCCCTTGCCGGAGAGTTAAAAACACAAAGTGTTTTTGTGAGGGGTAGAAACTCGCAATTGGTTGCTATATCTACATTTGTCACCCCTCCATCAGGGTGACAAATGTAATTAATTATTCCGACTAAGCAGCATTAGATAACGAATCAACATTTTTTATCCAGTCCGCCAGCCCCCTAATACCTTCCAAGGTATAAGCACAATATTTTTCAACAAACTCATCGTTGATTTCTTCTTTTTCAGCAGCTTTTAACGCTTTTGTACCGTCAAAATCAACATATGCAAGGCGTGCTGATAAATATTCGGCAGGAATACCGAACACGGCACTATGTAATAACGCTACGCCTGTCTTTTTCAATATTTCCAGACATAGTTTCTCAGATGTATTAATACCTTGAGCATTGAACTTTTCTTTAAACGGAGTGAAGTCAACATAGAAATAAAAACCGCCCTCTGCCTCATGCACCTTAATGCCCGCAGCGGTTAAAGCCGCATGTGATTTTGCAGCAAGTATTTTCAAGATAGCACGCTGATTCGCCAGATATTTTTGGGTAACTTCGTCATTTTTGTAAGCAACAACGGCAGCATTTTGTTCAGGAGCGTTAGCACAAGAATAAGTTTCAGACGCAATACCGAGCAATACGGTTTTCAAATCGTCCATTCCCTCAGGCAGGAACGCAAGACCGATTCTCCAGCCACCGGCACCCGACCATTTAGAAAGACCCGAAGTAATGATAGTACCTTCAGGATAATAAGTTGCCAGACTTTCAAAAGTGGCATCATGGGTTAAGAAAGCGTATATTTCATCGGCAAGCACAAGAATCTTATGTTTTTTCATAACAGTAGCCAATGCTTTTAACTGTTCTTTTGTATAAGTTAGCCCTTCAGGGTTGCCCGGATAATTCAATATCATAATCTTTTGTTTACCGTCACGGCATTTTGAACAAGCGGCATCTAAAGCTTCAGGCTCAACTCTCCAGCGATTATCAAAAGAACTTTCAACACGCACAACATTATGCCCTAAAAGATGGGCTTGCGGCTCATACGAAACCCATGCAGGAGAAGGGATAAGCACGTCAGCTTCTTTAAATGCAGCCATTACGGCGTATAATAGGATTTTAGAACCCGTGCCTACCAAGCAATTTTCAGGCTTAAGGTTCAAACCTTGCATTTCATTGTGAAATTTAGTAGCAGCTTCCCTTAGTGCCGGCAGCCCTTGCACAGGAATATATCCATGCTCATGTGCATTATCTTTTAATGCCTGAATAACTCTGTCTACGGGTCTAAACGGAGATTGTCCGAAACCAAGTTTATAGATTTTCTCACCTTTTGACTGTGCAAGACGTGATTGCTCGTTAATCAACAAAGTTTGCGAAGGCTCAACTGTTCTAAGAGATTTTAAAAAGCTCATGGCTACTCACCGAATTAATGTTACAAAACATAATAAAAAGAAGACAATATCACCGGTTTTCGTATGGTGCAAGCAAATATTAATAGGTTAAGATACATAATTTGATGCACATAAACGACAATTAAATATTGATAAAAAGGACAAAAACCGTTAAAAAGTTACAACTTTGGTTGATATTTCGTCATGCTGAATTTATTTCAGCATCTACAATATATTCAAACAGATACTGAAACAAGTTCAGTATGACAATAGTAATAGACATGGAAAAGCAAAAATGAAGCCGTTACCTAATAAATATGACCACAAGGAAACCGAAAGCCGTTGGCAAAAAGCATGGGAAGAAAACAAGGTCTATGCATGGGACGAGTCACAGCCGCGTGAGAATACTTATGTGATAGATACCCCTCCCCCGACCGTTTCGGGCTTGTTACATATGGGGCATGTCTTTTCATACTCGCAGGCTGATTTTATTGCGCGCTATCAGCGTATGAAAGGGAAAACGGTATTTTACCCTATGGGCTTTGATGATAACGGCCTGCCCACGGAACGCTTGGTAGAAAAAGTAAAAAAAGTACGCCCTACCGATATGAGCCGTGAAGACTTCATAAAACTATGCGAGGGCGTTTCGGAAGAAGCCCGCAAGGAATTCCGTAAATTATTTGAAGAAATTGCACTATCTGTAGACTGGAAACAGGAATATCACACAATTTCAGAAGATAGCCGTAAGATTTCGCAGCTTTCATTTTTAGACTTATTTAATAAAGAAAGAGCATATCGCAAACTGCAACCTATGCTTTGGGATCCTGTTGACCAAACGGCAATTGCACAGGCAGAAATTGAAGATAAGGAAATGCCTAGCCAAAAGAATTATATACATTTTGGCTTGGAGGGTGACGAATCACGTAACTTAGAAATAATGACCACTCGTCCTGAGTTGCTTGGGGCGTGTGTTGCGGTTATTTATAACCCTAATGACGAACGTTACAAGGATTTAGAAGGCAAACAGGCAATAACTCCTGTTTTCGGTGTTAAAGTTCCTATTATCGCCGATGAAAAAGTTGATATGGAAAAAGGCACAGGACTTGTTATGTGCTGTACGTTTGGTGACGAAACGGATATCGCTTGGTGGCGTGAACATGACTTGCCAACAAGAATGCTTTTAAATAAGTATGGGAAAATTATAGAAGCAAATTTTGTTTATAGTGATGATTTACAAACTTCAGATGAAAGTATTAGCCTAATATACTTTCCAAACGAAGGAAGTTCTGTCAGAAGTACAGAATCCGATGCTCATGGAGCTAATTACAGAGATAACATTACTAAAAACAATTGTGACAACCTTAGCAAAACTGCAAAAGCTTTCAGAAAAATCCAAGGACTAAAGTCAAGAACTACCGCTCGTGAGAAAATGCTAGAGTTGTTAGCCGAAGAAGGAGCGATTTTTAAAGAACCCGAAATAACCGTACACGCCGAGCCTTGTGCCGAGCGTTCAGGCTCTCCGCTTGAGATTTTACCAACTAATCAATGGTTTGTAAAAATTCTTGATCAAAAGGAAGAATTAAAGAAAAAAGCTGAGGAATGTAACTGGTACCCTGAATTTATGAAAGTTCGCATTGATCAGTGGATTGATGGGCTTTCATGGGATTGGTGTATATCTCGTCAGCGTTATTTCGGTGTGCCGTTTCCTGTTTGGTATTCAAAGCGAGCAGGCGAAGAAGGCAAAATAATTATAGCCGAGCCTGACCAACTTCCCGTAAACCCACTTGTTGACTTGCCGAAAGGCTATAGCCGTGAAGAAGTTGAAGCAGAAGCCGACGTAATGGACACATGGGCAACCAGCTCTGTTAGTCCGCAGCTTTCATCAAGAGGGATAAATGCAGGTGAATTCCCTCTCCATGAGGGAGAGAGAGCAAGGGAGCAAGGAAGCCTTGTATTAGATGCCAACCGTCACAAAAAGCTTTTCCCTGCTGATTTGCGCCCCCAAGCGCACGAGATTATCCGCACATGGGCATTTTACACAATAGTAAAAGCTCACTTGCATGAAGATACTATCCCTTGGAAAAACCTGATGATTTCAGGATGGTGTCTGGCATCTGACAAAACTAAAATGAGCAAATCTAAAGGCAATGTCGTAACTCCGGTTGACCTGATTGAAGAAAAAGGCTCTGATGTAGTGCGTTTCTGGGCTTCAACTTCTCGCCTTGGAGCTGATACGGCATACTCGGAAGATGTTTTAAAAATAGGTAAAAAACTAGTTACAAAGCTTTGGAATGCAACAAAATTTGCAGCTATACATCTTGATAAACTGACGCAAAAACCATCAACAGCAAAAGCCGATGTAGAGTCAGGAATTATCAATGAACCACTAGATTTATGGATACTCACAAGATTAAATAAAACCATTAAAAAATCTACAGAACAATTTGATAAATACGAATATTGCAACGCACGCACAGCAACAGAAGACTTCTTCTGGAACGACTTTTGCGATAATTATTTAGAGCTTGTAAAAACACGTGTTTATGGTGAAGCGGAGGGAACAACTAAAGAAGGTCAACAAAGCGCCGTTCACACAATATATCATTGTTTAGACGGAATTTTGCGTTTGTTCGCTCCGATTATTCCACACATAACCGAAGAACTATACGCCCATATTTTCGATGATAAAATTGAAGAATTCGGCGGTTCTATTCATGCTCGTGGAACATGGTTAAACTATGAGGACTACCCAGTAGATGAGGCGGCAGAAGAATCAGGCATTGCATGTGTCAGCATCTTAGATGCGGTTAGAAAAATGAAAGCCGAGCGTAATGTTTCTATAAAATGGCCTCTGAATTTCATAGCTATATCAAATGATGATGTGAAAGAGAAAATCAGACCTCTAACCGAAGACCTCAAGAATGTTACAAACTCGTCCGAAATAATATTCGGCGAACAGGTGACTAAAGACGGTCAGGGGCAAACCATAGAAACAACAAACGGCTATAAAATAACCGCTGAGTTTGCAACGGAAAATTCTGATGCGGCTTAGTAAAAATGTTATGCTGAATTTATTTCAGCACAGCATGCGTAACACCCCTCTTACATAGTTAGGGTTAATTACTAATCTTCTCCCTAGCCCATTTATGTCCAAGCTCCGCAGCTCTTTTATACCACTTCATTGCCTCAGCGTCATTTTTCGGGATACCGCTGGTTTCCATTGAATACATACGGGCAAGATAATAGCATGCATTAGCATGACCCTGTTCGGCTGCCGCCTTATACCACCTTTGTGCCTCGGTTGGAATTAGAGGAACTCCCCGCCCCGTATCAAACATCAAGGCAAGATGATATTGAGCTTTAGCGTCACCATCTATGGCATGCTCCTTAACATAATCAATATCTTCTTGTGTAACTCCGTCTAAAAAAGACATTTCGTTTAATAAATGTACGCTCATAATAATTTCCCCATATTATTTTTTCTTTAAAGGAACTACCCTGCCCTTCAAAGGTTCTAAATCTTTTTTAACCTCAACATCCAGATGCACCAATATTTCAGCATTTGGAAGAAACTTCAAGATTTTCATTTCAATATCATCTGAAATAGCATGTGCATTTATAAGCGATAAATTGCCGTCAAGCTCAAGATGAAATTGTATAAACGGCTTGATTCCCGAACTTCTGGTTCTCAAGTCATGAACTCCTTTGACATTTTTACTTGTCATTATACAATCAATTATTTTTGCCCTGTCGTCGTCAGAGAACTCTTTATCCATCAATTTATCGAACGCATCTTTGCCGACTGAAAAAGCACTTTTGAATATATGGATAGCAACAATAAGTGCAAGTAAAGGGTCAATCCATTGTAGCTTAAACAACACTGATGAAACAAATGATATAATAACCAATAAGTTTACAAAAAGGTCGGTTTTATAATGCAATGAATCGGCTTTAATTGCACCGGAATTAGTTTTTGAAATTACATATTTTTGATAAGACAACAACATTAAGGTAAGTAGGCTTGATATAATCATAACACCAATACCGGCAATATGGTTGCTAACCTCTTGTGGATTCATAAACCTTGCTATTGCCTCTGCAAATATAAACAGACCTGAACCTGCTATAAACACACTTTGGGAGAATGCGGCTATATCCTCAGCCTTGCCATGCCCGAAGCGATGATCCTCATCGGCAGGCTGCAACGAATATCTTACTGCTATAAAGGTAACTATTGACGCAATAACATCAAGCATCGAATCTATCAAAGAAGAAAGAAGGCTCAATGAATCGGTCATGAACCACGCTATAAGTTTGATAAAAATTATTAAAATAGCTACACTTACCGACATAAATGTCGCTATTTTCAATAATTTTACTGCCTCTTTGTTAGAAATTTCCATAGTTTTCTTTATAAATTATAAAAAAAACTTTTGAAATATAAAATATTCCTGTTATAACAAAAACGTTATATAAAAATGAACTTTAAATTTAAATACACTACCGGTTTTTATACTTATTTTAGGAGATAACAGTATTATGCGTTTAAAAAGCTATGTAGCGTCATTATCGCTTTTATCATTTCTTACGGCATGCCAGCCCGGCTCAATGCAAAGTTTTGAAAATATTTTCACAAAAGAAAATGTAGGAACTGCTACAGGGGCGGTAGGCGGTGCATGGATCGGCTCTAATGTCGGTAAGGGAAAAGGCAATATTGCCGCCATTGCTGCGGGTACACTGCTTGGGGCGGCACTGGGAAAATCAATCGGAGCTTCACTGGACAGAGCCGATATGGCATATTATGACCGCACATCAAGAGAAGCCCTTGAATATAAAAGGAACGGGCAGACTTCAACTTGGGTAAACCCTGATAACGGTAACTCAGGGACTATAACCCCTATAAAAACATATCAAACAAGCACCGGAACTCATTGCCGTGAATATTCACAGACAATATCTGTGAACGGCAGACACGAGGAGGCTTATGGCACTGCTTGCCGTCAGCCTGACGGAACTTGGAAGATTCAGAATTAATTTAAAATAAAACCAGAGAATACTTACTATGAATACTACGCCAAAAGGCAATTTAATGGAAGGTAAACGCGGTTTAATAATGGGCGTTGCCAATAATAAATCTCTCGCATGGGGAATATCAAAAGCATGCGGTGACCAAGGTGCGAAACTTGCATTTACATATCAGGGCGAAGCCTTGAAAAAAAGGGTTACCCCACTAGCCGAGTCATTAGGCTCGGATATAATTTTACCTTGCGATGTAACGGACAGCTCAAGTATTGATGCTACGTTTGCGGAAATTGAAAAAAAATGGGGTACATTAGACTTTGTCGTACATGCCATAGCCTATTCCGATAAAGACGAACTTACAGGTAAATATGTCGATACATCGCCTGAAAACTTCACAAAGACAATGAATATATCATGTTATTCTTTCACCGCTATCGCTAAAAAAGCTTCAAAGCTGATGCAAAACGGAGGAAGCATGGTAACATTGACTTACTACGGTTCGGAAAAGGTTATGCCTCATTACAATGTTATGGGAGTTGCTAAAGCTGCACTTGAAGCAAGTGTGAAATATCTTGCCGTGGATTTAGGCGGAAATAACATAAGGGTAAATTCCATATCGGCAGGACCTGTAAAAACTCTTGCGGCTTCAGGAATCGGCGATTTTCGTTACATCTTAAAATGGAATGAATATAATTCACCGCTTAGACGTAATACTACCATTGAAGATGTCGGCGGTGCCGGTGTTTTCTTACTGAGTGACCTAGGTAGCGGCACTACAGGTGAAAACTTACACGTAGATTCAGGGTATCACGTTGTCGGCATGAAAAATGCAGATGCACCCGATATCTCAACTATTTAAATCATTTAATAAAAACTATAACTAAAAAAGGGATTAACATGACAGAACGAAAAATTTACAAGGACATTGAAACTTTGAAAAACCCTGAAGTAGCAACTGCTTATCTTCAAAAAGCCATAGAATCTTTTACAAAAACAGGAGAAGCGAAAACCTTCCTTGCAGCCCTTCGTAAGCTTACTAAAGCTCAGGGCGGTATGACTGCATTATCTCGCAGAACCGGAATTAACAGACAAAATCTATATAGAACTTTTGCTTCTACAGGAAATCCGAAGTTCAAATCATTAGGTACTATACTAAGAGGCTTAGGATACACACTTACAATAGAGCCTGTCAAAGCTAACGAGCAGATTAAGCAGGACATCGACAGCACTATCGAGAAGATAATTGCCAATACTCAAATCGAAGAAGAATTAGCATAGATGGCTACAAACAGCTTCGGGAAGCTTTTTACTTTTACCACATGGGGTGAAAGTCACGGTGAAGCAATCGGTTGTGTTGTAGACGGAGTTCCTCCTCTGATTTCTCTTTCGGAGGAGGATATACAGCCTTTTTTAGACAAAAGGAAACCGGGGCAATCACGATTTACCACCCAAAGAAAAGAAAGCGACACTGTAAAAATACTTTCAGGTGTTTTTAAAGGTAAAACCACAGGTACACCGATAAGCCTTATTATCCATAATGAAGATCAGCGTTCTAAAGACTATGGCGATATAAAAGATAAATTTCGCCCCGGACATGCTGATTTCACCTATATGCAAAAATACGGTATCCGTGACTACCGAGGCGGCGGGCGTTCCAGTGCAAGGGAAACCGCAATGCGTGTTGCAGCAGGAGCCGTAGCACGTAAAATTTTAGGTGATTCCATAAAAATAAGAGCAGCATTAGTTCAAATCGGAGCTGAAAAAATCAATACGGAAAATTGGGACTGGAATGAAGTTAATAACAATCCGTTCTTCTGCCCCGATAAAGAAGCTGCAAAAAATTGGGAAAATTATCTTGATAAAATAAGGAAAAACGGCTCTTCCATAGGTGCTGTAATTGAAGTTCGGGCAGAAGGCGTACCTGCCGGTTGGGGAGCACCTCTTTATAATAAATTAGATTCTGATTTAGCCGCCGCATTTATGACAATTAATGCCGTAAAAGGTGTTGAGATTGGAGCGGGAATGGCTGCGGCAGAATTAACAGGCGAAGAAAACGCTGATGAGATAAGAATTGATAAACAAGGCAATCCGCAATTCCTTTCAAATAACGCAGGCGGTATATTAGGAGGAATTTCCAGCGGTCAGCCTATAATTGCCAGATTTAGCGTAAAACCTACAAGCTCAATTCTTACACCGAGAAAAACTATTGACCAAGCCGGAAACGAGCATGAAATAATCACCAAAGGCAGACATGATCCTTGCGTTGGTATTCGTGCGGTTCCTATCGGCGAGGCTATGATGGCATGCGTGCTTGCCGACCACAAGATGATTCACAAAGCTCAGTGTGGGTAATTTAATACTCCCTATCCACTATATATTCTGCAAGCTCCCTTAAAAGGTCTGCTTGTTTGCCGAAAGTATGAAGATGCCTTACAGCCTGTTCAGCCAATATCCTTGCTTGCTCTTTGGCTTTTTTAACACCCATAGCACTAACAAACGTTGCCTTATCGGAGGATTTATCGATTCTTTTTTTATCACCCTTCTTAGAACCGTCACCGGCTTTAGCGTCCAGTAAATCATCAGTAATCTGAAATGCCAGACCGATATCATGAGCATAACCTTTCATCAATTTCCTTAAATGCTCAGGTGCATTTCCAAGAATAGCACCGCCCTCACATGATACGGCAAATAACTCGCCCGTCTTTAATCTTTGTAAATTAATTATCTCATTAATACTCATCTTACGCTGATCGGAATCCAGATCAACCATCTGTCCACCAACCATACCGTTTGCCCCAGCCGCTTTTGCCATACATTTTACCAACTCACACCTTACGGCATGGCTTGAATGCGTCGAGCGGTCTGAAAGTATCTCAAATGCAAATGTTAAAAGAGCATCTCCTGCCAAAATAGCCGTAGCTTCATCAAATTTAACATGACAGCTTGGCTTCCCTCTCCTTACATCATCATCATCCATTGCAGGCAAGTCGTCATGTATCAATGAATATGTGTGGACAAACTCAATTGCCGCCGCAAGCTGTAGGGAAGAAGATGTGCTAACGCCAAAAAGATTTGCGGTTGTAACCGTCAAAAAAGGTCTGAGCCTTTTACCCTCGGATAAGGCAGAATACCTCATTGCCTCATATAGTCTGGTTTGTGTGCCTTCCCCTGCTTCGGGCAGAAGCAAATCCATCTTTTCATAAAGACTATCAGAAACACTTTGTAATACCTTATCTAAATCCGACATGTTTATTACCTATAAATATTTGATTAGTTTTTGCTCCTCACCACCAAAACCGAACGGTCGGAGTGCCTGACAACTTTAGCAGCATTAGGTCCTAGAAGATAGTCTTTTAGTCCGGGTTTATGAGCCGACATTATTATTAAATCGGCATCAATAGTTTTTGCCGTTTTAATAATGCATTCATAAACGGAGCCTTTAGCCACTATGTTTCTTACCTTTATATCATCAGGAATATTTGCATCAACAAATTCATGTAACGCTTCTTTTGTTTTATCTACAACCCTGTCAATTGAACCTTTAGGGAAATATTGCTGCACAAGGCTCATTCCGTAATCGGACACAACTGCCATAACGTGTAATTTTGCACCAAGTGCTTTTGAATGTTCAATTGCCGCCGGCAAAGAATCTTTCCACGAGCCTTCTTCCGCAATATCAACGGGATAAAGTATATTTTTATACATCGCATTAACCTTATTTTATTATTTAATTATTATCGACGCTCATTATCTCACTGCGTCTGTTTCTTTGCATTAGAATTACACCAAAAAGCACACTCATAGCAACTAAATATATCCAGTTTCTGTTGATTTGTTGTTGAGAAACATCTAAAGAGGTAATTTCGTAATCAAAATAAAACCCGTCTTTTTCCGCCTGACTGTTAAAAACGATATCATCGACAAAAACCTGTCCTTCTTCTTTTCTTACAACAAGTCCGTATTCACGCAAGCGATCAAGACCTTTATGTTCTTCTTTTATATCAATAAACGCCGAGAATGGTCTTGGGTCGCCTATATTATTTTCTCCCATTACACCTATTTTTATACGCTGCCCGGCTTCAGCTTCATTAAAGGCTGTATCGACTTGATAAACAACCCGCTTCTCATAAGGCGGCGTTATAATATCCATCCAGAATCCCGGACGTAAAATAGCAAACGCAACTAGCAAAAGAATAGCCGATTCATATAGCCTGCTCTTAATAATAAAATAACCTTGCGTTGCTGCTGCAAATACCAACATAGCTATTGTCGCCTTTATAAATATTATAGTCCCCATCAAGAAACTATCTACACCGATTAGCAACAGGTCGGTATTATATATAAAGATAAAAGGCAAAATTACGGTACGAATACTATATACGAAAGCCTGAACACCGGTTTTGATCGGATCGCCCCCTGAAACTGCCGCCGCAGCAAATGAAGCAAGCCCCACAGGCGGTGTGACATCTGCCATAATGCCGAAATAAAATACGAACAGGTGGATAGCTATCAGCGGTATCTCTATACCGTTTTGTTTGGCAAGCTCGCTCACAACCGGAACCATAAGGCTGGAAACAACAATATAGTTAGCGGTTGTCGGCAGTCCCATTCCAAGTATAAGGCATATGACCGCCGTATAGATAAGCACAAGCACAAACGAGCCTCCGGCAAGACGTTCTACAAGCTCGGTAAGCACCTGCCCTACTCCCGTCAACGATACAACGCCGACAATAATACCTGCTGCCGCAGTGGCAATACCGATTCCCGTCATATTTCTTGCACCTGATATAAGACCGTCAAGCAGGTCGATAAGACCGTCTATCGCTCCTTGTTTTATCTCGCCTGACTTTCTGAAAAATGCACTTATAGGTCTTTGAGTTACCACAATAATTATCATAAAGAAGGTAGCCCAAAAAGCTGAAAGTCCGGGAGATAACTTCTCTATCATCAAGCACCAGACCAGAACGACTATAGGCAATATATAATAAAGCCCTGTTTTAACGGTTGGTCCTGTTTCAGGCAACTTTGACATTACACTATTTGGATCATCCATTTCCAAAGGCGGAAATTTAGATGCATAGTATAATAACCCCAGATATACGGCAGTAACACCAAAAGCTATTATGTATTTTGCGTTATCTTTAAAAACATCTTTCACCCAGCCGATACCGTAATAAACAGCCCCTGATATAATAATCAGGCTGGTTACAATTATTGCATAGGCTATTATTTTTTGCACAAAGGTTGAAGTTCTACGCTTCCTCAATGACTTCATGTCAGCTTTTAAAGCCTCAAGGTGAACAATGTATAACAATGCTATATATGAAATTACTGCCGGAATGACAGCCGCCTTAACAACTTCAATATAAGGGATACCTACATATTCTATCATAAGAAAAGCCGCAGCTCCCATAACAGGAGGCATTATCTGACCGTTTACGGAAGCAGCAACTTCAACAGCTCCGGCTTTCTCCCTTGAAAAGCCCACTCTTCTCATAAGAGGAACTGTGAAAGTGCCTGTAGTTACTACATTCGCTATTGAAGAACCCGAGATAAGCCCCGTCATGCCGGAAGCAAGTACGGCAGCCTTTGCAGGCCCCCCTTTGAGATGCCCTAACAACGAAAACGCTACCTTAATAAAATAATTTCCGGCGCCTGCCTTCTCCAATAACGAACCGAACAATACGAACAAAAACACAAAATCTGTTGATACGCCTATAGCGATTCCGAAAACCCCTTCAGAACTGAGCCATTGATGCGAAGCTACTTTAATTATACTTTGTCCCTTGTGAGCTATCAGATCGGGCATAAAAGGGGCGTTACCTGCAAAAGTATAGAACAGGAATATTGTTGCAATGATTACAAGCGGAGGGCCTAAAGCCCTTCTTGCGGCCTCCAATAACATCAACATTCCTACCACTGCAATTATCACGTCAGAATTTGTCGGCGCACCGGATCTGTCTGCCAAAGCATCTTTATTAAAAAAGAGATACAGAACACATGTTATGGAAATTAATGCAAAGCCCCAGTCAATAGCGGGTATATATCCCCTAGGACTATTTTTAAAGGCAGGATATGACATATATGCTAAGAATAACGCAAATGCCAGATGTATATATCTTGATTCGGTGCTGTTGAAGGGGTGTATCTGAAGGAAATCAAACAGATATTTTCCTACAAATTCATTATATGAAAGCACTGCATCGCTATATGGGATCGGCGAGGCTACCCATAGTTGGAACAATGACCATGCAAGTGCTGTAAAGAATAATATCTTAGCGGACAAACCCGACGGACGTCTTGCACCGCTATCACTTTCAATTACCAGATCCTGTAATTCAGAGTCGGTCATCTTTGAAACGTTAGCACTTGCAGAATTATTCATATAAACCCCATACTTTTTTAACTATAGTTAATTTCGATAGTGTCTTTACAAGAAATTTCAGCATTTTGCGGAATAAATATAGCAACTTTGAATTGAATTTAATTTACGTATATTTATATTTGTCATTCCACGAATTTTGTTAGTAGAACAAAATTATAGGGGAATCCAATATCTAAAAAGTTAGGAAACTTTTTAGATATTGAAAAGTTTTCCTAAACTTTTCAAATTGGATCCCATGATAAAAAATTTTACTAAATTTTTTTCATAGGATGACACCGATTAGTAAATTTAATTCAAAGTTACCATACAAGAGCCTAAAATAAAGATTTATATACTTTATATTAATTTTCTATAAATCGCAAAAATCACAGAGTAAAATATATATAATTAATTTATCTATAGGTGAAGGAATATTTTAACATTTTAACAAAAAAGGCTCTCAAATTTGAGAGCCTTAATGTTTATATATAATCTATACGGTATTATAACAATCCTCTTTCGCTGAAATAACGTCTTGCACCTTCATGTAAAGGAGCGATATTACCTTCTGTTATTAGTTTTTTAGGATCAAGGCTCACAAAAACCGGGTGAAGCGTTTTAAAGTTATCAAAATTATCAAACACAGCTTTTACAAGTTGATAAATAACCTCATCATCAACTTTGCTTGTAGATACGAAAGTAGCTTTAACACCGAAAGTCCTTATACTATTATCATTACCGGCATACATTCCACCGGGTATCGTCGTATATGCGTAATAAGGGCTTTTATCTACCAGACGGTCAATTGAAGGACCTTCAACCGGAATTATTTTAACATCGCACGATGTTGCAACTTCCTGAACCGCACCGTTCGGATGACCGGCATTATATATCATTACGTCAATTTTGTTATCACAAAGAGCTTGCGGCTGCTCGGAACCTTTAAGCTCAGCAGTCACCTTAAAATCCTCTTTT
The DNA here is from genome assembly GCA_027620075.1 of Pseudomonadota bacterium. Classification (NCBI taxonomy): domain Bacteria; kingdom Pseudomonadati; phylum Pseudomonadota; species Pseudomonadota bacterium. The sequence continues at coordinate 403,405 of JAQCEY010000002.1, forward strand.
GTCCAACCCATAGCCCTCATAACAACTTCCATAGTCGCCCTGTTACCTGAACCGGGATTACCTACGTTTACTTTTCTACCTACAAGATCATCAATTGAGTTGATGCCTGAATTTTTTCTCACGATTATAGTGAAAGCCTCCGTGTGCAATGAAAACACGGCACGTAGGGTACTAAACGCACCTTGGTCAGCAAAAATGCTTGTTCCGTTATATGCATGATATTGCCAGTCTGACTGAGCCACCGCCAAATCAAGACCGCCATCTCTCAAAGCATTAAGGTTATAGACCGAACCACCTGTGGACTCAACCGAGCAACGTATCCCGTGATCTTTTCTACCGCGATTTACAAGGCGGCATATTGCTCCGCCAGTAGGATAATAAACACCTGTTACACCACCTGTACCGATAGTTATAAATTTATCAGAAGCTTTTGCGGGGCTAGATACCGGACTGATCGCCATAGATACTATAAGCACAGCCATTGATAATAGACTTATTACAAAAAATCGATTCATAAAAAAAACCCCTTTTTTCACAGTATTTTTAAATATATAATTGAAATTATATCGTTAGATTAAACTAATACTTTAGATTTAACTAATTGTTTCATACCAATAACATAATTTTTCCCGACAAACAAGGAAAAACCTTCCTACAATCTTAATAAATTTGTAAATAACGGCTTATTTTTCCATTCAATAAACTATTATTAAATCAAAAAAAATTATTTACAAACAATTCATCAATTTTTCTACAGCGTCAGTTTTGCCCATGCTATATGAATTTTTTGCCATACTTATTAGTTTTTCAGGATTGCTCAATAATGATTTTAGCGTTTTATTAAGCTCCTCTTGTGTAAAATCGTCCTGACCGATAAGAATTGCAGCTTCTTTTTTCGCAAGTGCCAGAGCATTTACGGTTTGGTGATCGTCAGTGGCGAATTTATAAGGTACTAAAATTGACGGACGACCTGCAACGGTAATTTCCGAAACGGTTGAAGCCCCCGCCCTTGCTATGATAAGATGTGACGAGCTTATTCTTGTCGGTATATCCTCAAAAAAAGTTGCAAGGTCGGCACTAATACCCGCTTCATCATAGATTTTTTTTACACGGTCTAGGTCTTCATTCCTGCATTGCTGGTCTATGCGTATCTTATGTCTTAACTCTTCGGGCAGATTACAAATAGCCTGCGGCACAACCTCACTGAATATGCTAGCCCCCTGTGAACCGCCTGTTACCAGTATATGTATAGTTTCTCCGTCATCGGGGTCAGGATAAGGAATCTCACGCAATGCTTTTATTGCAGGACGAACGGGATTTCCCGTTAACACAACCTTGTCATAATATTTTTCACTAATTCCTTTTACTTCCCTGAAAGATGTAGCAATTTTAGTGACTTTTCCGCATAAGAACCTGTTTACCTTTCCCATAACACAATTTTGTTCATGTATAACTGTTTTTATTTTCAGCATATTGGCAGCATACATTGTAGGAAAAGAAGGATATCCGCCAAACCCTACAACTATATCGGGCTTTATTTTTTTCAGTTCAATCTTTGCCTGCCTTATGCCCGCAAAAATCATAGGCACTGCCTTGAGCTTTGCAGCAATTGTGCCGCCTGTTGATGCTGCCGAAATAACCCTTACTTCCATTTTTTCAGGTGTCAGCAAGTGCTTTTTATATCTTTTATCGGAAATAAGTATCGCCTTATGACCCCGCTCGATTAACTCAGATGCAAGGGCTTCAGCCGGAAATATATGTCCTCCCGTGCCTCCGGCGGCTAACACAACTATTTTGTTCTTGTTGTTTTCTGACATTAAGCATCTTCCCAAACTAGTTTTTTCTTTTTCAAAACACTTCCGTATCTTGTTTTTGTAAGCCCCAGCATCATTCCCATAGCGATAGCTATTGCGAACATTGAGGAACCGCCATAGCTAATAAAAGGCAGTGTCATTCCCTTTGTCGGCAACAAGTGCAATGCTACACCCATATTGATTATAGCCTGCAACCCGAACTGCATCAAAAGCCCTGAAACTGCATAGACAAAGAACAAGTCGTCCTCATTCATCATTCTTCTTAAACCTCTAAGAACAATAAACCCATATAAACATACTATTATAATACAGGTAATTGCACCCAACTCCTCACCTATAACTGCAAAAATAAAATCAGTATGTGAATCAGGCAATGATTGCTTTACTATCCCCTCGCCCGGTCCCCTTCCGATAAGACCGCCGCTATCAAATGCGTCCAGCGACTTTCTTACCTGATAATTACCGCCGCTATCGAAAATATAGCTATCTATACGCTTCGCCACATGCGGAAAAAAGAAATATGCCACAAGTAGTACAAACAACCCGGAAAGAACTATGCCTATAACAAGAGGTATAGATAATCCCCCTACAAAAAGCTGCCCTCCCCAAACGGCAGTTACCACAAAGAACATACCGAAATCAGGCTGACTTATAAGAAGTGCCGCCACAAGTGCATATAAGATAAGTGATATCTGAAAACCTTTAAACCCTTTTCTGTTTTTAGCCTCCGATAGCATCCACGCTATAACTATTATAAAGAAAGGCTTCATAAACTCGGACGGCTGAAGCGATTGCCCCGCTATGAATATCCAGCGTTTTGCACCGTTTATCTCATGCCCGAACAAAACCACTCCCACCATCAGCAAAATGCTTACTAAAAAACCGAATGTGGCAATCCTTCTTATTGCTATGGGAGGCATAAAAGAAACCGTCACAATAATAAGGAATGTTCCTAATAAGAACATAAGCTGTTTTTTTGCAAAGTGAAAACTATCATAGCCGATACGGTCGGCTATCGCAGGGCTTGTGGTAGCCACCATCACAGCACCAAAAAGAATTATCATAGTTATTGCAAGCAAGGATAACTTGTCAACCGTCCACCACCAACCGGTAAATATATTCTTATTTTGACGGTCAAACTTCATGTTACTTACATGTAATTGTTTTATTAACTTCTTGCACAACTATTATTATACCCAAATAGTGCTTCTAACTTTTTTCTTTCTAATAGCTTGGCTTGATTAACAAATCCCTTTTCTTCCGAACTTTTAATCTGCTCATCAATTAAAGCGATTTCCTTGGCTCTTAATTCTAGAGCTTTTTCTTTGTTAGACAAATTCTTTTCTTCATTTGCCAATACTAATGAAGTATACTCAGCACCCTCTTTATTTTTTGTATAATCAGACTTAAAATTACTTAAACAATTTCCCATTACTTGCTCCTAAACAAAATATTTATTGTTAACTAAAATAATATTATTACTCATCAACCGCCATTTTACCATTAACATAAGCAATAAATGCGTCACCTCTTTCTTCGAAATTAGACCACTGATCAAAAGATGCACATGCAGGTGATAAAAGCACAACCGGTTGTTCTTCGCTACAACTTTCTGCATCTTTTTTGGCTTTAATAAAAGCGTTTTTTAAATCATTACATTTTGTAAACTCAATCTTACCTTGTAATGTGCCTGCAAATTCGTCTTGCGCCTCACCTATCAGATAAGCGTGTTTTATCTTTGGGAAATAACGGTGTAGGGATTCAATACCTCCCGACTTCGGCACTCCTCCTAATATCCAGTATATATTGCCGAAAGTCTCCAGTGCCTTAGATGCTGCATCGGCATTTGTTGCTTTACTGTCATTAATATAAACAACGCCGTTTTCTTCCCTGACATACTGCATTCTGTGCGGCAGTCCGTCAAAGCTTCTTACACCCTGTACAAAATCCTCCATTGTAACACCGCAATGCTTGGAAACAACGTAAGCTGCACAGATATTTTGTGCATTATGTTTACCCTGTATTTTTTTCAACTCACCAAGTTCAATACCGAACTTAACATTCTCACCGTCCACTATCAGCGTTTCTTTCATACTTACGCCGTATTCGAGTATTTCATTAACCGAAATAGGTATTATATTTGAAATTTTTGCTTCCCTCTTTAAACCTTCAAAAACATTTACGGAAAAAGAGTCGTCAACCCCTATTACAGCCGAATCTCCTTCGCCCTGATTTGTAAAAATATTCTTCTTGGCGATTATGTAGCCTTCTATTCCTCCGTGCCTGTCCAAATGGTCGGGCGTTATATTCAACCAGACGGAAATATCGAACTTGGTTTGTTTTATAAGGTCAAGTTGATATGATGACATTTCTATTACATATACACCGTCACTGCCCAGATTTTCCAAGTCCAAAGCAGCAATACCAATATTACCGCCGACAGCACAGTTAATTCCGGCATTCCTTAAAATATGCCCTATCAAAGCCGTAGTTGTGGATTTGCCGTTAGTTCCGGTTATTCCTATAAATTTTGATTTTGGATTTGCACGATATAAAAGCTCAATATCACATATTATTTCACAACCTGCATTTTGTGCAAGCTTTACGACCTTATGCGGCTGTGGGTGTGTAAACGGCACTCCGGGGCTTAAAACCATAAAATCAACATTATTCCAGTCTATTGACTCAATATCCTCAACCGAAACGCTAGAAATGTTTTCATTTTTCAAAGCTGTCTTAGATTCTTTTGAGTCATCACACGCAATTACAAAAGCACCACCAAAAGCCAGAGCTTTTACAGATGACATACCTGCCTTGCCCAAGCCGAAAACAACTACTTTTTTATCTTTAACAAAATTTAAATTAATCATCTTAGTTTCAACGTTGATAGTCCGATAAGTGCGAAAATTACTGCCAGTATCCAGAATCTTATAACAATAGTCGGCTCACTCCAGCCCTTTTTCTCAAAGTGGTGGTGAATGGGAGCCATACCGAAAAATCTTTTTCCGGTAAGTTTGAAATAATAGACCTGAATTATAACCGAAACGGCCTCCATCACGAATAAACCGCCTATTATAGCTAAAACTATTTCATGTTTTACTATAACGCTTATAACCCCCAAAGAGCCGCCAAAAGCAAGACTTCCCGTATCCCCCATAAATACTTTTGCCGGAGGTGCATTAAACCACAGGAACCCCAGACCCGCACCTATCATCGATGCACAGAACACGGCTATTTCACCCGCTCCCGATACGGCATGTATCTGAAGATAATCGGCAAACTTAACATGCCCCACAAGATAGGCTATCAAACCAAAACATGCGGCAGCTATCATTATCGGAACAATAGCAAGTCCGTCAAGACCGTCTGTCAGGTTAACCGCATTAGAAGCACCCACCATCACAATGATTACAAAAGGTATATAAAAAATTCCCAGATTAAGTAACAGGTTTTTTAAAAAAGGGAACGCAAGATGGCTTTCCATCTGCGGGGAAGACAAATGCTGTATCCACAGGCTTGCTATCAAAGCTATAGAAACCTGTGCGACTATCTTTAATTTTCCACGCACGCCCGTAGTGTTTTTCTTAGTAACCTTCAGATAGTCATCAATAAAACCCAAAGCTCCATAACCAAACGTTACAAACAGTACCACCCATACATATTGGTTGGTTATATCTGCCCAAAGTAATGTTGATATGCCTACCGAAAGCAACATCATCACCCCTCCCATCGTGGGAGTTCCTTTTTTTGTCAGTAAATGACTTTCAGGGCCGTCAAGGCGAATAGGCTGCCCTTCGTTCTGCTTATTTTTCAGCCACCTTATAATAGAAGGACCAAAGATAAAACCTATTAACAGGGACGTAAAAATAGCACCGCCGCTTCTAAAGGTGATGTATCGGAATACATTTAAAAAGGTGTAATCTTCCACCAAAGGCATTAATAAATTATATAGCATTCTTCATACCTTTATCGTTACATATATAATTAACAACATTCTCCATCTTCATTCCTCTTGAGCCTTTTACAAGAACAACATCGCCGTCTTTTAAGCAGTTATAAACGCTTATTGCTATTTCGGACGAATCATCTTTATGATTTCCTTTTATTTCATCAGGCAAACGGTTATAAAGTGATTTTGTTAATTTTCCAGCCGTAAATACGACATCTACATTATTTTCTATAATTTTCTTCGATAGCTCCTCATGCATTTTTATCGCATCATCACCCAGCTCGAACATATCCCCTAAAACGGCAACTATACGATTATTATACTTAGCCTTAATATCCCCTAGAACTTTCAGGGAAGCTGAAACTGCGGCAGGACTTGCGTTATATGTATCGTCGATAAGGGTAATATTGCCGAACTTTCCCTCAATACACATTCTTTTTCCCCTGCCCGCTTTTGCTTCAAAATCTGCAAATGCATCTGCGGCACGCTCTAAATTTGCACTTACGGATTTTACCAACGCCAAAACGCCCAATGAATTTAATGCGTGATGCTCACCGAAAATGCCAATCTCATACCGAACTTCACTACCGTCTAATGAGGCCATAATATTTGCGTTATTTGCCGCTTCCTCATAATTATTCAATCTGAAATCAGCACCACCGCTTTTACCGAAAGTTTTAATATTTTTTATATTTTTCTCATCAGCTATTTTTTGTAAGTAAGGGAAATTAAGGTTATCGTAATTTAGTACCGCAAATCCGCCTTCTTTTAATCCGTCAAAAACCTCAGCCTTAGCTTTTGCTATGCCCTCTATCGAATCAAAAAACTCAAGATGCACAGGCTCTACATTAGTAATAATAACACTGTCAGGTTGAGCCAGAACAGAAAGTGGCGAAATTTCACCGGCACTACTCATTCCCACCTCTAATACCGCATAATCGGTATCGGCAGGCATTCTTGCAAGTGTAAGGGGCAAGCCGTAATGATTGTTTAAATTACCTATAGTGGCATGAACTTTTCCCTGATGTTCAAGGACGTGGGCAAGCATTTCTTTGGTAGTAGTTTTACCCACACTGCCCGTTACCATTATAACTTTGCCTTTCATTCTGTCACGGCTATATCTTGCCATATCCCACAATGCGTCAAAAGTATTATCGACTATTAAAAGATTATCCCTGTCATCTAAATCATCGGGAACATAATTTACAACCGCAGCACAAGCACCTTTTTCAAGTGCGGATTTAACATATTTATGACCGTCATTATTATCGCCTACCAGTGCTATAAACAGGTCGCCCGATTCTATTTTTCTGCTATCGATTGAAACGCCCGTAGCTTCCCAGCTATTAACCGAAACACCACCCGTTGCGGTTTGTACATCTTCACTGCTCCATAACGTCATATTATTTTTCTCCGCAATTAATTTCAAAAAAGTTTCCTAACTTTTTTGAATGTAGATTCCACTATGATTTTATTCTCCTAATAAAATCCATGGAATGACAGTAAATTAAATAAATCCCCTTGCCACCTCAACATCATCAAACGGCAAAACATTTTCCCCGATAGTCTGTGTTTTTTCATGCCCTTTTCCGGCTATTAGCAAAACATCACCTTTTTGCAGCTTTGAAATAGCATGTTCAATCGCTTTGTGTCTATCCGATATTTCTTCAGCCCCTTTAGCAGATGCTAATATTTCCTGCCTTATCTGTGCCGGATTCTCACTTCTTGGATTGTCATCTGTCACAACAACATTATCGGCAATCTGAACAGCTATCTCTCCCATTAGCGGACGTTTTCCTTTATCCCTGTCGCCACCGCAACCAAAAACTACCCATAATTTACCCTTAGTAAGAGGCTTCAATACATCAAGGGCTTTTTGCAATGCATCGGGGGTATGTGAGTAATCGACAAATATACTAAAATCATTATCCGACTTTGTTACCCTTTGCATTCTCCCCGGAACGCAATCAACTTTTTCCAAAGCAAAAGCAGCCTCATCAACGTTAGCACCCGATGCCACCGCAACCGCCATAGCACAAAGCATATTATAAGCCTGAAACTCACCTATTAATGAGGTATTTATATTATAAACCCGACCTAATACTTCAAAAGATATCTGCTGTCCCTCGGCGGTATTTAGTATATCGAAAATATCAATATAGTTACGCCTTGCCCTGCTATATTTTCCGACTGAAAATACCGTAAGCCCTCTTTTTTGACACTCGGTTTCAAGCTGCTCAAACTGTTCTATATCGGCATTTAGGACGGCAACTCCGTTTGGATCCATAACTTCCGTAAACAGACGCATTTTTGCAGCAAGATAGTTTTCAAAATTACCGTGATAATCCAGATGGTCACGTGTAAGGTTGGTAAAAGCTGCTACTTTAATATTAAGTCCGTCAGGTCTGTATTGGTCAAGCCCGTGACTTGAAGCCTCCATAGCAAGATGTGTAACTCCGCTATCTGCTAACTGCGAGATTATCTTACGCAATTTTACAGGGTCTGGAGTAGTTAGGAAGTTTGACCTGTCAAAGTCTACCTTGCCTTCCGAATCCTCTATACCTACAGTCCCCACACTTGCCGCATGTTTTCCTAGTTCTTTCCAGATTTCTCTGCAAAAATGTACTACCGATGTCTTACCGTTAGTACCGGTAACCGCAGCTATTACTTCAGGCTGCCTGTTATAGAATTTTGAAGCTATCTGACTGAATGTTTTTCTGGGACTATCCGATTTTATCAGACAAATATTTTCAGGTATCTCTCCTTCAAAATCATTATCGCATAAAATCGCCGCCGCACCCGATTCGATAGCCGATGCGATAAACTTTGTACCGTCAACGCTTGCCCCTTTTAAGGCAGCGAACAAAAAACCCTCCTCAACCTTTCTGGAGTCAAGGGCAACGCCCTCAATCACAACATTGCCGTATTTTTCATCAATTGCTATCAAGCCGTCATTACTCAACTGCCGTAATAGCAACCTGTTGTTTGTCTCGCTCATTGTCGTACCAAAACTCTTTCTGTATTTCATAATCATTTTCATCCACTGGTGTTACGCCCAATATAGGTGCTATTCTTTTTATTACTTCTCCGGTAACAGGGGCGGCTACCATACCCCCTGTTGTATAACCGCCGGTTTTAGCATTTCCGACAGGCTCGTCCATCATCACAAGAACAACATATTTTGGCTCATTCATTGGAAAGGCAGAAACAAACGATGAAATATTTACTTTTGTATTATATTTGCCTTCTTTGGGTTTATCCGCCGAACCTGTTTTTCCTCCGACAAGGTATCCTTCCACATCAGAGTTCTTACCCGTACCATGCTTTACAGCCAGCCTCATTATTTTTCTTATTTTATCGGACGTATCTTCTTTGACCACCCTAACACCGCTATTTAGGAAACTGAACCTGCTTTTCTTCAATAAAGTAACAGGATTTAACACACCACCATTTACAAGGGCTGCCGTAGCACTTGCCACATGCATAGGGGTAACTGCTATACCATGCCCATAAGATATAGTCATAGTGCTTACTTTTCCCCAATTATCGGGATATAGCGGCTCTGATTTTTCAGGAACTTCTATTTCAAGCTCATCAAGCAAACCCAGTCTGTCCAAAAATTCCCTCTGAGCTTCCTCCCCTGCATCTACAGCTATTTGTGCCGATGCTATGTTAGATGAGAACATGAATACTTCAGATGCAGTAAGCTCTTTCTTTTTCTGGTGGTAGTCACGAATAGTAAATCTGGCAACTTTTATCGGCTCGGAAACATCAAAAATATCTTTCAATTTCAGATTATTTTTTTCAAAGCCTAATGCCATGTTGAAAACCTTGAATGTAGAACCCATTTCGTAAACGCCATAGGTAGCTCTATTGAACTTTGAATCATGGTCTGCCTCGCCCGGATTATTCAAATTGAAATCCGGCATACTCACCATTGATATTACCTCGCCCGTATCTGCATCTAAAACTATACCCGCTGCACCCAATGCTTTAAATTCGTCCATAGCTTCACTCAAAACGTCCCTTACGACACTTTGCACTCTGATATCAACAGAAAGCTGTAACGCTTCATTTACTCCGCCTATGTTGTTACTACCGCTTAAATATGTGTTAAATTTCTTTTCAATGCCGGATATACCTTTACCGTCAACATCAACAAAACCCAATATGTGCGACATTAGATTCTTGTGTGGATATATCCTTTTTTCTTCCTCTTTAAAGTAAAGCCCCGGTAATCCAAGCTCATTTATCTTATACTGCTCTTTAGGTGTAAGGTTTCTTTTTATCCATACAAACTGTTTATCCGAGGAAAGTTTACTCTTCAGGCTAACAGCATCAGTGTCGGGGAATATCGTACTGACCTTTTTTACCGCATCGTCAATATCTAAAATCACTGTCGGATTTGCGTAAAGCGATGCCGTAGATAGGTTTACGGCAAGCAAAGTACCGTTCCTATCCGTTATATCTGACCTTGTCTTGATATCATCATCGTAAAACTCGTCGTTGCTTTTGGCGGTAAATACCTTACCTCCCTTAAAAACGGAAACCTCTATCAAACGGAATATAAGTACCGTGAAAACAACGACGAACATACCGGAGACAACAAACAACCTTGACCTGCTGTTACGTACGTCTTCAAGCGAGGCTCTGCCCAGACTCACCGTATCATCTTGCGAATAATTATTTTCTTCTACCGCCACAAGGTATGCCTTTCAAATTTATAAATACAAATTTGCATTTTACTTGCCATCATACAATAAAAAGTTAGAAAACTTTTGAATGTGGATTCCAATACGACTTATTTTCCTAATAAAAATCCGTAGAATGACATAACTGCACTAGTAACTCGAAAGAGTAGGTCTCAACTGCGGTCTGCTAGGCATAGCCTTGTTAGGCTTTACACTTGCCAGATAAACACCGCCGATTTGTTCAGCCCCTTTCAATTGAGCAACTTTTGTATATTCAAGATTCAAATGCTCATTTGCAAGCCTTTTTATTCTGGAAGGCTCATTCAAATACGCCCATTCGGCATGCAACACGTGGATAATCGCCTTATCCTCAGCAAGCTGCCTATGAACTTCAACCAAATCTTTTTTAAGGTTCTTAACCTTATTTTGAATATGAAACAAGCCGAAAACCGTTGATGCCAGCATAATCATAAAAACCGTTACAAACATTTTTTTCATTGTACGATACCTCCTGTATCTAATTTTTCTGCGGCACGTAATTTTGCCGAGCGTGAACGTATATTTATTGAAATTTCTTCTTCACTTGGCTTAATAGCCTTATTGCATAGCAGTCTGAATGTTGCCGATGCCGTTTTTTTCTCAACTATTGGAAGGTGTCTGGATACTCCTTCATTCTTACCGCTTTTTTTATTTACGAACTCCTTTACAATTGCATCTTCAAGTGAGTGGAACGTTACCACTACCAACCTTCCGTATGGAGCCAGTATTTTTTCCGAAGTTTCCAATACGTCCCTTAATTCTCCTAACTCGTCATTAACCCATATCCTCAAAGCCTGAAATGTTCTGGTTGCAGGGTCTATCTTATCCTTTGCCATACGCACCACGGAACGCACTATACTTGCAAGCTCGCTTGTTGTAGTTATCGGCTTTTCAGCTCTTGCCTTTACAATCGCCGAGGCTACACGCCTTGATTTTTTTTCACCGCCATACTTATAAATAATATCGGCAAGCTGTTGTTCATCTGTATTATTTACAACATACGCAGCGTCAGTACCCTGCTGCGACATACGCATATCCAACGGCCCTTGCCTCATAAATGAAAAACCTCTTTGTGCTTGGTCAATTTGCATTGATGAAACACCTATATCAAGCACAACGGCATCAACTTTTTCAACTCCCGCATCTTTTAACAATCTTTCCATGTCACTAAAACGACCGATAAGCAGCTCTATCCTTCTCGGAAACTCAGCCTCCAGCTCTTCTGCAAGCTGCTTTACGTTTGGATCGCGGTCTATGGCGTAAACCTTGCAATCCGCAGCTTGCAGAAGAGCTTTGCTGTACCCCCCGGCTCCGAAAGTTCCGTCCACATAGACTTCGCCATCTTTCGGAGACACGTATTCCAACATCTCGTTCAACATTACGGGATAGTGCGGAGAGCTATTATTCATCTGCCCCCCCTTTTTTATTCAGGCGTAAATTAGCACGCTGTCTTTTAGCAAGATCACGGGCTTTACCTGCATATTCTTCAAATGCCTCTGGCTCCCATATCTCAAAAGTAGCACCTTTTCCTACAAATACCGCCTTATCATCAATACCCGTATCCTTTAAAAATCCTTCAGGCAACATAACACGACCTTCCTTGTCAAAAGGAAGCTGCATACTACCGCCCAAAATAGTAGCTGCAAATGCGTCACGCTCATCAGAATAAGGATCTAATTCGTCAATACTCTCACTTAACCTTTCAATACGATCCATACCGCAAGCTTCAACGCAATTATTTATAAAAGAGGGATAAACAACGATACCCTTATATTCCTGCTTTGATAGTGCGGCACGAAAATTAGCCGGAACGGAAACACGCCCCTTCTTATCAACCTTGTTTACGTAGGTAGACAAGAACAATGCCATACTATCTTAACTCCTTATCACCCCTTGCTTTTTCAATCTCAGGCAAAAAACCTTTCAAACGGTTTTTTGAATTCCTACCTGAAATTCAAAAAACACCCCCTCAAAGTCCTACCTGGAGCAAAGAGAGGAAGCCCAAAAATTCAAACCGCAAACTTACCGCTACCTGCCAGTCCCATATGGTTCAAAATGGTTTTTCATGGGTTTATATGGTAAATTTATATAAAAATATGGGATTGGTCAAGCATTCTTTGGAAAAAAATCTAAATATTTCAGATATTCGGCAAATCATTTTTTAAAAGCGAACAGGCTGGCGTGACAAAATTATCAACAGCAGGTAGAAAAAGTATGAAATATTTAATTTTTTTAAAAATTTTTGATTCATTTTATTGACATATACTGCGGAATATATATAATTCAATCGCTAAAAAGGAAGGAGGATCAGCCGATGAAAGCATTTTTCAAAAAAAATATTATTACTTGTCTAAGCTTGGCAATATCAGGTGCTATTATATCTGATGCTTCAATAGCCGCACCGAGAGTTACCGTACAAGAATATCACTATACGGTTAGCGGTCGTACCATGGACGAGATAAAACAGGCTATTTCAAAGCAGGCTCCCTTACAAAATGACGGCAACAACTTCTCTGCACTTACAAAGTATGATATAGGGTGGAATTATACTTTTGATAAGTCGGGCAAAAACTGTAAAATCGCTACTGTCACGACAAGTGTGGTTATAACCCATAATTTCCCAAAGCTTGAGAACGTTAATCAGCTTGACATGACGACCCAAACCGAATGGGGACGTTATTTAGCTTCACTACAAACGCATGAGGAAAAGCACGCTGATTTGGGAATTGAAGCTGCCGGCGAAATTGAAAAAGAAATAGCAAAGATAAAACCTCAAAGTTCATGCACAAAACTTTCAATTGAGGCAAACAACATAGCACGCAATATCATAAACTATTACCACAATAAAAATGCAGACTACGACAAGGAAACCGTACACGGTCTGTTACAAGGGACGACATTATCCTCGTATAGGACATTTTAGCACACATCTCAATGCCTTGGTTTAAAATATTTGCAATTGTTTCAATTTTTAGTTACAATATAAATTGAACGCATTGAGATTATTGTCAAGGTATGACACAAATGAGAGCTTTTAAACTATTTATTATTGTTACAATAGTAACATTATTAAGTCCTGACATGCCCTTAGCACAGGAGTCTTTACGCCCGTCAGACAGCAACAACGTTGATGAAACGGTATTAGAAGAACTAACCTTCAGAATGCAGAAAGACCCTAACGACTTAGATGCATTCTTCAGATATGCAAACTTGTCTGCACGGCACGGAAAGCTAAAAAGTGCTGAAAATGCCTATCTTCATATGCTAAAAATAAACCCCAACCTTAACAGGATAAAAACTGCCCTTGCTATTATATATATAAGAACGGGCGATAAAGCTGCCGCAAGAACCTTATTAAAAGAAGTCTTAAACTCCAATCCTCCTTTAGAAGTAAAAAACAAAATAGAAGCAACCTTAGCTTCCATTACCAAGGATACGGACGATTCTGAAAATCCACCGCAGGAACAGGCAGCATCTGCAACAAACGAATTACCCGAAAAATACACACAAAAGCAGTTTCTACGAGAAGTACAAAAGCGTATCGATCCGGAAAACCGCCCCATGAACGTAAAAATCAACGAAGCTAAAAAAGCCGAAGCGGAGAAAAACTTAGACCCGCAAATAAAAGAGGCAAGAGAGCAAATTAAAATAATACAAGAAAAAATCGCAAAGACACCCGATAATCTGGACGGATATTTTGCCCTTGCTAAACTTGCCGAAAAAACAGGCGAGTTTAAAACCGCTGAAGAGGCATATCTTCACATGATAGAGAAAGCGCCTAAAATAGACCGCATAAAGCTGGATTTGGGCTTATTATATGTAAAAACAGGAGAACTAGAAAAAGCAAAGTCACTTTTTGAAACTGTTCTTGCCAACAATCCGCCCGAAAAGGTTAAGGAAAACATTAACGGCATACTTGAGAAGGTAAAATATGCAATGAAAACGCATATTATATCAGGTTCCGCCTCATTTGGCGTTAACCGTGATTCAAACGCCACTTCTGCCGCATCAACAGGCGAAACCACATTTAGCGATATAAGCATACCTCTTGCCGAAAACTCTACGAAGAAGGAAGACGCTCAAATTTTTGCCACAACATCATTATCGCATTTATATAAATTTGATAATAATAAAAGCAATATATGGAGTGCAACTTTCAACACCGCAGGTACATTATATAAAACCAGCCAGACTACCGAGCATCAACTGGACATCTCTCTTGCATCTATAAAATCAGGGCCTACTTTAAACCTGAACAAACTTAAAACACAGATATCGGCAGCCGGAAACCTAAGCATTATAAACCTTAACAGCTTTAAATACCTTAAAACAAGAGGTGGTGAGCTTACTTTAAAATACGCTCCTACAAGCAAGCTAATACTTGATAACACGGTAGCTTATGAGTACAGATATTTTTACAACTCCCCGACATCTACAAACACGGGAAGAACAGGAAACGCTTATCAAAACAAGGTAGGGGCTACCTATGTTTTAACCGAAAAAGATATACTTACCTCCTCTTTGACATGGAGGAACGAGTCTGCAAGGGAAGCAAAAAACGCATTTTTTCAAATTAACCTAGGTTTAGGATATATACGCCAGCTTCCATACGACATAACGGCAAGTGCCTCAGCAACTTTTAAAAGAACGCACTACGACGATTTTGACACTTCAATAAGCTCTACCATACTTAGAAGGGATCTTGAAAAAACATTTACGCTTGCACTGATGAAAAAACTACCTAAAAATATCAGCCTTACTACAAGCTACCAGTACAAGAACTCAAACTCGAACATACAGAACTATACATATGATAACCACCGAGTTTCCACGGCCGTAGGCTGGTCTTTCTAAAGGTCTGAAAAATGAATAACACCTTAAGAATACTAATATCACTATTAATCTTGTCTTTAGCGATTTATATTAAAATATCGGACTTTAGGATTGTCAAACAAATGCAGTTAAAGGTTTTTGATACCTTCCAGCAAAAATATCCCAGACAATACACAGACCAACCGATTAAAATAGTTGATATAGACGATGAAAGCTTGGAAGAGCTGGGGCAATGGCCATGGCCGAGAAGCATTATGGCAGATCTGGTAGACAGGCTTAATGAGGCGGGTGTGGCTGCAATCGCAATGGATATCGTGTTTTCCGAAGAAGATAGAACATCTCCCAAACACATATTATCATTATGGAAAAAGGAAGATAAGCTTTCTTATCTGCTTGACGAGCTACCCGACCACGACACGCTATTTGCCGATTCAATATCGGGTGCTAACGTAGTTACGGGTTTTGTTTTAAACAATGATATAAGCGGTAAATTCGCACAGTCAAAAGCCGGCTATTCATATGCAGGCAATGACCCAAGCCCGTTCCTTTCAAGGTTCAGGGGATATATAACAAGCCTGAAAATATTAGAAGATGCGGCAAACGGTAACGGTGCTTTAAACAGTATTGTTGATGATGACGGAATAATACGCAGAATTCCTCTGGTACTGATAACTGCAAGCACTTTTGTCCCCTCACTTTCGGCAGAAGCCCTAAGGATAGCACAAGGAGCATCTACATATATAATTAAAACGGCAGGTGCAAGCGGTGAAACTTCATTCGGTACGAATAGCGGTATAACATCGGTTAAAATAGGGCATTTAGAGATACCTACGGATAGAACCGCAAAATTATGGGTATATTACACTCAATACACCCAAGAACGCTATATTCCGGCATGGAAGGTGCTTGACCCCGATTACGATTTATCACACTTGGAGGGCAACATTATTTTCATCGGGACTAGCTCGGAAGGACTAAGGGATATAAGAGCTACACCGCTAAACCCTGCCGCAAACGGGGTTGAAGTACACGTACAGGCGTTAGAACAAATGCTTACGGGAGATTTCTTAAACAGACCTGACTGGGTACATGGTGCTGAAATAGCAATGATGGTTGCAGTCGGGCTTACCCTTATTATCATGATGTCAAAGCTTTCAGCTCTTTGGGGAGCGTTATTCACATTGTTGTCATTAGGCGGCTCTCTTGCATTTTCATGGTATTCGTTTTTAGAATATAAAACCCTGATTGACCCTGTAATACCAGGTATAGCTATCTCTTTAATTTATTTATCGGAATCCCTGATACGATACATAAGCTCGGAGACGGAAAAGAAGCAGGTAAGGAACGCATTTAGTCATTATATGTCCCCTGCCCTCGTTGAACAGCTTGCAAAAAACCCCGATAGCTTAAAGCTTGGCGGTGAAACCAAAGAGCTTACTATATTATTTTGCGATATACGAGGTTTTACAACAATATCCGAGCAGTTTGACGCACATTCACTTACGCATTTTATAAACCGTTTCCTGACACCTATGACAACTATCATTCTGGATAAGAAAGGCACGATAGATAAATATATGGGCGATTGCATAATGGCGTTTTGGAATGCACCGCTAGATGATGAAAACCACGCACAAAACGCCTGCTTATCCGCCCTTAAAATGCTTGATGCACTTGTAGAATTGAACAGTCGGCAGGAAAAGGAGGCTAAAGAAGCCGGTCGTAAGTTTATTCCGATAAATATCGGAATAGGTCTAAATACGGGTAACTGTTGTGTCGGCAATATGGGTTCGGAACAACGTTTTGACTATTCGGTTTTAGGTGATGACGTTAACCTTGCATCAAGGCTTGAAGGACAAAGCAAAACCTATGGGGTAAACATAGTAATTGGTGAAAACACCAAGAAAAAGATAGACGATATGGCAACATTGGAGCTAGACCTGATTCAGGTAAAAGGGAAAACAGAGCCTGTACGCATCTTTACTTTACTTGGAGATAAGGAATTAAAAATATCAGATAATTTCAAATTATTATCTGACGATTTTAATAAAATGCTTCATGAGTATCGCTCGCAAAACCTGAAAAAATCCAAATCATTATTACGGTCATGTAAAACACATGCTGCAAAAATAACCGCTATTAATATTGAGGGTCTGTTCGAACTATACGAAGAGAGAATAAAAGAGTTTGAAAAAAATCCGCCTCCAAAAGACTGGGACGGCGTTTTTATTGCAACTAGTAAATAATAATATTATGCTTAAAAATACTTGCAAGTATCAGGCGTACAAGTTAAAGTCAATAAATCCTCAATCAAATTAATGAAGCTTAAGGTTTGATAAATAATATGAAAGCTAACCAAAACTTAACAAATTTAAAATTAAGCGGTTATGAGAATGCTCTTCATCAGTCTGTTGAAAATGCCGACTTAGTAAGCTTTAGAAGAAACCTTAAAAAAGGTGCAAATCCTTATTACGAGAAAAACAGTAAAGACATTTTTGATAAAATAGAAGACCTTAAGTTTCAGGACGAACAGCGTCTTTATGATGCAGTTGTACAAAAAAATGTTGAGGGTTTTGTAGATGCTCTGGAAACGGGTGCAAGCTACCTATTTGCACCGGACGACAAAACATTCACATTTGATAAAGTTAACGACCTCCTGCAAAGTACAGATAGCGATAGCCAAGAAATTGGAATCTTCATGTATGAACAATTATCAGAGCATAAAATAAGAAAAACCGACTCGGCAAAAACAGCCGACTTAATGTCTCAGACGCTCTTAAAACACGAAAAAGATAGAACTAAAAGTTACTTTAAAAACAACGCTCCTGTTCCAAAGCTTCCCTTAATAGATCAAAATGAGTATTATATGGACTATACTACGGACGAGGATCAATGTATGAGTGCCTTGATTGATTTACACAAAACACCCCTCACTCCCAATAACACACCTATAACAAAAAGCACGCACGGCGACATTAGTGATGACGAAAGTCTAGAATCACTAAAAACTCACACAAGTAAGTATTTAAACGAAAAGAATAAAAATCACCGTAGTTTATAATTATACTATAATTTATTTATCCCTTGAAAATATTAACCAAATGGTACATATTGCCTACCTTAGATGGTCGGATGGCTGCTGTGTTTACACAGAGGAAAGTCCGGGCTCCATGGAAAAACGGTGGTGGGTAACGCCCACCGGAGGTGACTCTAGGGAAAGTGCCACAGAAAATAACCGCCTTAATGCTTTTTATTAAACATTAGGGTAAGGGTGAAAAGGTGCGGTAAGAGCGCACCGCGTATATGGCAACATCATACGGCAAAGGTAAACCCCGCCGGGAGCAAGACCAAATAGGAATATCGCGTATTTTTTACAGGTGTTTTCCACACCGGATATTCGGGTAGGTTGCTTGAGGCATTTAGTGATAAATGTCCCAGATGAATAGCCGTCAATTACAGAACCCGGCTTACAGACCATCTAATACTTTACTTTAAATACACATAGATACAATTATTATGACAAATTTAACAGGTCCACAAAGACCACCCGAATCAGGAAAAAAAGCAAAACAATTAGTGATATTTTTACATGGATTAGGTGCGGACGGTAACGACCTTATCTCACTTGCGGATTTTTTCGCTGAAGCACTGCCCGATGCTCATTTTGTATCCCCTGACGCACCTTACCCGTGTGATATGTATCCGATGGGAAGGCAGTGGTTTAGCTTACTTGAACGCAGTGAAGAAGCAATATTAAAGGGAGTCAAGCTTGCCGAACCCGTTTTAAACGCTTTTATAGACGCAAAAAAGAAGGAATTAGGTCTAGAAGATAAGGATATCTTCTTGATAGGCTTTTCACAAGGTACGATGCTATCATTACACACGGCTTTCAGACGACCGAAGCCGCTTGGGGGTATTTTAGGATATTCCGGTGCATTAGTTGCCCCTCACCTTCTTAAAGATGAATTAGTATCCAAACCTCACGTATGCCTTATACATGGCGAGGCTGACGAAATAGTGCCTTTTGACGCTTTTGGTAATGCGATGTCGGTATTACAAAAACAAGGCGTTATGGTTCACGGCTACTCTCAGGAAGGCTTGGGTCACGGAATTGATCCGGCAGGCATTCAATTAGGTATCAAATTCCTGAAAAACGAGCTTTAAAAGTCATTATTCCCCTTATTTATAAATGATTTATTAACGATTATTAAATATAATTGTAATAAGGGGGAGATATAAATGGCAACAAAAAATAACAAGGCAAGTGTTTTAGTCGTTGATGACGACGACATGAATCTAGATATTCTACAACACAGGCTTACAAAAGAAGGGTATCTATCAACCGTTATTGATAATGGGCAAGATGCATGGGACTTGCTGGACTCTCACCCTAATGACTTTTCCGTTGTATTGCTTGATAAGATGATGCCTCGTATGGGGGGCATGGAAGTTTTATCCAAGATGAAAATGCACCCTATATTAAGGAACACACCCGTTATTATACAAACCGGCGATGTAGGCAGCAAGGAAGCAACCGAAGGGATAGCCGCCGGAGCGTATTACTATCTTACAAAACCGTTTGATCCCGACATGATGATAGCCGTTGTAAACTCCGCTATAAAAAACTTTGAACGTCAGGGAGTTGCAGTTCATAATGTCCGTAATGCCGTATGTGAAAAGGCAGCATTTGAGCTTGCCACCAATGCTAGATTTGAAATTAGGAATACTAAAGAGGCACTAAACTTATCTTCTGCCATAGCATCATTGGCAGCAAAACCCGATAAGGTCAGTATTGCTATATTAGAGCTTATCATAAACGCTATTGAACATGGAAACCTTTGTATAGGATATGAGCTTAAAAAGTCATTATCATTAAGCAATAAACTTGACGAAGAGATTGAAAAAAGGTCAAAATCACCCGAACATCGGGATAAAAGGGTCTATGTATCCGTACAAATGAAAAAGGACGATGTAATAGTTACAATATGCGACGAGGGGCAAGGATTTAACTGGAGAAAATTCAAAGAGTTTGATCCGGTACGCCTAATGGAACCTAACGGGCGCAGCATAGCTATTATAAACAGCCTGATGGACGTACACGTACAATATCACGAACCGGGAAATAAAGTTGTATGTACTTTTATGAGGAAATGATTTCTCCCCCCCCTTCATCGCACTATGGCTTGAACATAGTATCAAGCAGGTTCATTTATATAATTTTAGGGTATGATTTACCTTGTTTGATATACTTTCAATGGTACAAAAATTAATCTTAGAATGTATTTCAAATGAAGAGTGTTAAAGAGGTCGCGGACTATGCTATTCCCGCTACACCTCTTTTAGTATTAGTATCGCTCTTTAATAACGCCTTCTTATGCTCATTTTTAATAGCTTTTTCAGTTTCCGGCGATACACTCCAACGAACGTTTATGCCTGTAGATTTACTCAAGTTAGAAGAGGTTTCTGAGTTTGCACTACAAACATCCGGATTTTTAGCAGACGACTCCATTAATCCTATATAATGTTTAATATCGCTTGCATTGAATTTTGATGCTACACCTTGTACTAATATATCTAGAGATTTATCATTTACATCCCCAATTTGTTGTTGAAGACCGGGATTGGCATCAAATATTTTTCTAGACAAGCTTCTTAATTTATCAGCAGTATCCGAACTACCTACCTCTCTATGCTTTGCACACTCTTCTTCAAGCTCTTCATTAGATGAATATCCTTCCGGAGGGTTATATTCCGAAGCAATACGTAACTTACCTCCAAACTTGTAATTAAACTGTTCCTGAAATTCTAACGAAGGGTATGTGTGTTTTTTAGTTGTATCTTTCATGATATCACCTTGACTATATTAACAGCATTTACTGTAACATAATTTTCGTATTTTCCATATAATTAAAAAGTGTTTTGTAAAAGCAAACGGAAGCCTCCGGTGGATGGCGTAGTTTGAGGTGTAGAACGGATTTATACAATTATTAAAAAATAACAGACGTGAAAGAGTGTTTTTCAGATCACGATATAAGAGCAAAAGTTTGTATTAATACTGCAACCAATAAAGCTGAAAAAATATCCTACAACATGCAAATGTCATAACCACAAGACGTGCGTATCATTGCAAAATAGCAACGTTTCCACCTGCACAATGGAAAAAGGAATAGTACAAAGCAAGTTTTTCAAATCGCTAACATTGGTGCCCGCGGCCGGACTTGAACCGGCACGTCCAAAAAGGACAACAGATTTTAAGTCTGCAGCGTCTACCGATTCCGCCACGCAGGCACTTAAAAAATGAAAAGACGTTAATACTATCATTGCGGTATTAGTGCAAGTGATATGTTCAAAATTGTTCAATAAAATTACAGCCAGTTAGGGAGTTTATCCTTTTTGAGCATATCCTCATAGTCCTCTCGCTCCCTTATAACTGCGAATTTATCATCATTTACCATAACTTCAGGGATAAGCAACCGTGAGTTATACTCGCTTGACATAACCGCTCCATATGCTCCGCACGAGCGTATGGCTATCAAATCTCCGGCAATCAGTTCAGGCAGCTTACGTTCTTTGCCGAACACATCGCCGGTTTCACATATAGGCCCTACAATATCCATTTGCAGTACATTCGGTTTTTCGTCAACAGGGATAATCTCATGATATGCGTCATACAAAGTAGGTCGTATCAGGTCATTCATAGCGGCATCTATGACCAGAAAATTCCTATGAGCGGTTTTTTTCAGATAAATAACTTCAGATACCAATATTCCGGCATTGCCCGCAATCAAACGCCCCGGTTCAAACGCAAGTTCACAGCCCAGCCCGTCTGTCGCCTCTATTACCATTTTAGCGTATTCATCAGGCGATGGCGGCAGCTGGTCTTTGTACGGTATACCAAGTCCGCCACCCAAATCAAGATGTGAAATATTATGTCCGTCTGCCCTTAAATCTTCTACCAGTGATCGTATCTTGGCAAATGCCGCCTTAAATGGTTTTAATTCTATAAGCTGCGAGCCTATATGCGTTGCAACGCCTCTTATGTGGATATGCTCCATTTTGGCGGCTTTGCTGTAAATCTCCCTCGCCTGTTCATATGAAATACCGAACTTATCTTCTTTGCGTCCGGTAGATATCTTATCATGAGTTCCGGCATCAATATCGGGGTTTACCCTAAACGATACGGGTGCTTTTACGTTTAAAGAACTTGCAACCTCGTTTAAAGACTCAAGCTCAACTTCAGACTCAACATTTATCTGCATAACGTTGTTTTTAAGTGCAAATACAAGCTCACTCTTTGTTTTGCCCACACCTGAGAAAACTATCTTGTCGGCAGCTATTCCGGCGGTCAGACACCTTCTTATTTCTCCTTCGGAAACACAATCACCCCCCGCCCCTAAATTAGCAAGGGTTTTTAATACGGCTAAATTTGAGTTCGCTTTAACGGCAAAACATATCGTTGCATTAACATCTTTCAACGCATCGGCAAAAACATTGTAATGACGCTCCAAAGTTGCTGTTGAATAACAGTAAAAAGGCGTGCCGACTTTTTTTGCTATTTCTTTTATAGCAACATTTTCGGCAAACAATTCACCGTTTTTATAGTTAAAGTGATCCATAAAGTGCCTTTATGCTTTTTATATTTTAAGGGTACAGCATTTACACTTTTTCTACCTATATGTCACTACATAATATGGAATAACTAAGGAGTGTTCTACAACCTAAGCCTTGCCTATCATACTAAGTAGCTTTTTCATTCTCTCTTCTGACAGTTTATCCCAATAAACATTTACCTGCTCAGGAACAAAATGCCGTTTGAAAGCCTTAACTACATCTTCGGTTTTGCTGCCGTAATATCCGTCCACCCTGATATGATAGCCATAATCGGAAAGCATTTTCTGCACTCTGGCAACGTCTACATCTTCCTTACCCGGTTCAACTAAAACATCACCGCCACGCCATACTTTTTTTATATCATGCCATAAACCTATGCCCTCTTCTGCCAATCCCTGCCAATCAAATAATTCACCGGGATCTTCCTTTCTTGAGGGCGCTATATCCGAATGACCTACTATATTACGTGCTTCAATACCATGCCTGTTCATAATATCTTTTGCCAGTTCTTTCGCAGATGCCGTTTGTTTTTCCGTGAAAGGTTCATAACCGAATTCATGCCCCGGATTTTCCATTTCAATCCCGATTGATATATCATTTAACGAAGCAATGCCACGCCAACAGCTTATTCCTGCATGCCAAGCCCTTTTTGATTCGTCAACAAGGTTAATTACATCTCCGTTTTTGCATATCATATAATGCGCACTTACCTGAGCCTCCGGATCGCACATTCTTTTTAAGGCAGCCTCAGCCGTTTTCATGCCGGTGTAATGCATAACAATAATATCAACGCTTGCCTTATCGGGTCTTTCATTAAAATTAGGCGACTTAAAATTGCTCAATTTACATCTCCTGCCTTTGCAAATTTAGGTTTTCTTATCACAATAATTGATACTCCAGCCACTGTCAAAGCCCCGCCCAACAACACCTGCCACGTAAGCTGCTCTCCTAAAAGCAATACGCCCGATGCTACGCCAAAGAACGGTATCAGCAATGAATATGGAGCAACTACGTTTACAGGATATTTTTTCAGCAGATAATACCATGAGCCGTGTGCTACCATCGTTGCCGCTATTGCGATATAAAATACCGAAGCCCATTCTTTTAAAGGGGCGTTTATCAGCAAGTCAATATTATAATCCTCTACTAACAAGGAAATGAGGAACATATGCGGCAAGCCAAGCAAAGAAACCCATGCGATAAATGCCATTGGGTTGATATCACCGAGATTTTTTACCATTATATTATACACTGCCCAACAAAAAGAACTGCTTATAAGCATCCAAAATGCCTCATAATTACCGGAAACATTAGGCGTACCCACGATTACAAAAGTACCGAGTATGGCAAGGAATATACCGAATATCCCCTTTTTACCCATCACCTCGCCAAAAAAGAAATATCCCAAGGTAACCGCAAAAGGAACACGCATCTGGTCAATTACTATCCCGACGGTAGAATCCAGCCCGTGTTCTAAAGACAAGAACATAAAGCCAAAATGCCCCACTATAAAAACAAGCGATATCTTGTACAAATCTTTTAGCGGCAACACACGCTTTCGAAGGAAAGGAGCAAGTATAACCACAATTATAAGCAGTCTTAGGGATAACATAAGGAATGTAGGAAAGTATGCCAAAACTGATTTTGCAATAACAAAATTCAATCCCCATATAATAGCTATCGCTATTGCAAGGGCAACATG
Organism: Pseudomonadota bacterium; assembly: GCA_027620075.1. Taxonomy (NCBI): domain Bacteria; kingdom Pseudomonadati; phylum Pseudomonadota; species Pseudomonadota bacterium. Next base: position 428,044 of record JAQCEY010000002.1, read on the forward strand.
TGCAGGTTTCATTTTTTCTCAAGCGTCTTTTTATTAAAGGCCTTTTTACTCTTTATAGCCTCATAAGCCTGAGTATAAAGATTAAATTGCTCTTTAGCCAATTCTTTTATTTCCACCATTACATTGCCACTTGCAAACCTATCGGGGTGACAATCGCTTATCGCACGTCTGAATGCCTTTTTCAAATCAACATATGACACATTGTTGGAAACATTCAATAACCTGAACGGGTCATTACTTGTATCTAATCTATGCTTCCTTAAAATCCTTGAAAAATAATTTTCATTAAATTTCAGTGCAAAAACTATTTTTTTCAAAAAAACAGCTTTTTCACCGGTAAAAGAGCCGTCTGCATCGGCGAACACGAAAAGGTCATTAATAAGTTCTTCTAATAACAGCCTGTTATTAGGAAATAAATTAGTCAATTGATGTGCATAGTGAGTAGCGTCCACACCGTCTACTACTGCCTCCTTATAAAAAGATTCAACCTTACTCGGTTCAGAATCGGGTATAGCGAATATCTCTTTAAATGAGACTATCTGCTCATCAAGATTTTGTGAAGGGTTATCAACATTTGCAAGTTTAGCAGCAATAGCTATTACATATAGAGTAAAAGCTATCTGAGCCGTATTGGCTTTTTCCAGCTTCTTTTTGCTTAAAGAAGCCTCTCTTTTTGCGATAACTTCGCTTCTGTGACCTTTTTTTACATAAACAAGTTGTTCGGACATAAGCAATCAACGGTCAGAAAAGTTTTCTTAAAATAAATTCGTCCATGACAAAAAAACACCTTAACACAGAACTTTACAAAATATCTATTTAAAACTTTCTTTTGCTTCAATTAAATATTGCTGATATTGATTTTTTACTTCTTTTTCGTCTACTTCAAAACCTTTTGAACGTATATCTGTAAGCATTTTTTCAATAACGGCACTTTCTCCCGAATTAGAAAAAGAATAGTCCACAACTTCGGTTGCGTATGCGTCTATGTCGGAGCCTTCAAAGTGCATTTTCTCCGCAGCCCACTTCGCCGTGAGTATATTTGCTCTTGCACGAACCTTAAATTCCCTTTCCTGATCATGTACGAATTTGTTTTCATAAGCCTTTTGACGGTCATCAAATGTACCCATAGTATCATTTTCCTTACTTTTATTGTTTATAATAGCTTTTTTGATTGAATTTTTGTGTTTTTGTTATAGTAATAAGCAACAATTCTTTCAACAGAAAGTTATAATACTATCTAATATTAATTTTGGTATAAAAAAATGGCTCCTAGGCGTACAAAAAAACAAATTTATGAAGGCAAGGCAAAAGTCCTCTTTGAAGGACCAAGACCGGGAACCATAATCCAGTATTTTAAAGATGATGCTACGGCTTTTAATAATAAGAAGAAAGATGTTATTTCAGGCAAAGGTGTCCTGAATAACAGGATTTCGGAATTTATTATGTTAAAGCTAAAAGACGTAGGTATCCCGACCCACTTCATAAAACGCCTTAATATGCGTGAGCAGTTGGTGCGTCAGGTTGATATAATACCCTTGGAAGTTATCGTAAGGAACGTTGCCGCAGGTAGTTTATCAACACGCCTTGGCATTGAAGAGGGTACGGAACTTAGCAAGCCTCTTTTAGAGTTTTGTTATAAAGATGATAAACTAAACGACCCTTTGGTAAGTGATGAACATATTCTTACATTCGGCTGGGCAGACCCTATTGAGCTTGATGAGATAAAAAATCTGGCATTACGCATTAATGATATACTTTTCGGTATGTTTGCCGGAGTCGGTATCCGTCTTATCGACTTTAAAATAGAGTTCGGTCGTATTCAGGACGAAGAAGAAGGCTATGTAGAGATATTGCTGGCTGACGAGATAAGCCCCGATTCATGCCGCCTATGGGACGCAAAGACCAATAAAAAACTTGACAAGGATCGCTTTCGCAGAGATATGGGTGATGTTGCGGAGGCATATCAGGAAGTAGCCAGAAGGCTTGGAATATTTATAGATCACAATAAATCCGATGATGAGGAAAATATATAATGAAAGCACAGGTATATATAACTTTAAAGAACGGCGTTTTAGACCCGCAAGGCAAGGCGATTCAAGGAGCTTTGGGGCATCTGGGTTTTGACGGCATAAAACAGGTGCGTCAGGGCAAGTTCATTGAAGTTGAGATAAACGAAACCGACAAAGCAAAAGCTGAAGCTGCCGTAAAAAACATGTGCGAAAAGCTGCTTGCAAATACGGTTATTGAAAATTACAGATTTGAATTGGTTTGATTAAGTTGCTAGTTGCCAGTAGCTAGATATTTAAAACCAACACTTACAACTTACAACTTAAGACTTACATATGAAAGCAGCAGTGATAACATTCCCCGGTTCAAATTGTGACCGTGATATGTATGAGACGATAGAAAGCATATCGGGAAGAGAAGTAAAAAAAGTATGGCATGCCGATACCGACCTTCCTAAGGGGCTTGATTTTATTGCCCTGCCGGGTGGATTTTCTTATGGTGACTATTTGCGTTCGGGGGCTATGTCGGCAAAGTCACCGATTATGAATGAAGTAGTTAAAGCGGCACAAAAGGGTACGTATATATTAGGAGTTTGTAACGGCTTCCAGATATTGACGGAGGCTGGTTTGCTACCGGGTACGCTAATGCGAAACAAAAACCTGAAGTTCATTTGCAAAACTGTTGAGCTAACTGTAGAAAATAACGATAGCGAATTTACAAAAACTTATCATAAAGGTCAGCATATACAAATTCCTATCGCTCACCATGACGGTAATTTCTATACCGATGAGGAAACCTTAAAAGAAATTGAAGATAACGGACGGGTTGCCTTCCGTTACACGAGAGAAAATCCGAACGGTTCAATTAATAACATAGCAGGTGTTTTTAGTGAGAATAAAAGGATTCTGGGCATGATGCCACACCCTGAACGTGCGGCAGACGAAATTACGGGCAACACCGACGGACAGGCATTATTTGAAGCGTTGATCAGCAGTATGGGAAATTAATATGGCAGCAGAAAAACAGAACGTAAATTTTGAGACGGCAAAAGAATTCGGATTAAGCCGTAGCGAATATGACAAAGTCCTTGAGATAATGGGGCGTGAGCCTAACCTTACCGAGCTTGGCATATTTTCTGTTATGTGGTCGGAGCATTGCTCATATAAATCAACCCGTATTCACCTGAAAAAGCTACCCACAAAAGCCGATTGGGTAATCTGCGGGCCGGGGGAAAATGCCGGTGTTATTGATATCGGTGACGGACAAGCCGCTATATTCAAAATGGAAAGCCATAACCACCCTTCATTTATCGAGCCTTATCAGGGTGCTGCAACGGGCGTAGGCGGTATTATGCGTGATATTTTCACTATGGGAGCAAGACCTGTCGCTAACATGAACGCCCTACGTTTCGGAGAATTATCCCACCCTAAAACCCGCCATTTACTATCGGGCGTAGTATCGGGTATCGGAGGATACGGAAACTGCATGGGAATTCCTACAGTTGGGGGGGAATGTAACTTCCACAAATCATATAACGGCAATATACTTGTAAACGCAATGTGCGTAGGGCTGGCAAACGCTGACAATATATTTTATTCGGCGGCATCTTCGGTCGGTAGCCCTGTTGTATATGCAGGAGCGAAAACAGGACGTGACGGAATTCACGGTGCAACAATGGCATCTGCTGAATTTGATGATGATTCCGAAGAAAAACGCCCTACCGTTCAGGTTGGTGACCCGTTCACCGAAAAACTTGTTATGGAAGCATGTCTTGAGCTTATGGCAACCGATAGTATCCTTTCAATTCAGGATATGGGAGCGGCAGGCTTAACATGTTCATCGCTTGAAATGGCAGATAAAGGCGGTACGGGAATTGAGCTTGACTTAGATAAAGTGCCGCAGCGTGAAGAAAATATGAGTGCCTATGAAATGATGCTTTCTGAAAGTCAGGAGCGTATGCTTATGGTAATAAAGCCTGAAAAAGAAGATGTTGCACGTAAGATTTTTGAAAAATGGGAAATTGATTTTGCGGTTATCGGAAAAATTACCGACACAGGTCGCATGGTTTTAAAACATAAAGGCGAAATAGTCGGTGACTTGCCGGTAAGCCCTCTTTCAGAGCAGGCTCCTATTTATGACCGTCCGCATAAACCCACTCCGAAACAAAAAGAAATCGACTTTAATGATTTAAAAGAACCGGCTGATATAAATGGCATTCTTAAAAAATTACTATCCGATGCCAACCTAGCCTCCAAACGCTGGATATGGGAACAGTATGACTCTCAGGTAGGAAACGACACTATAGCCGCCTCAGGCTCAGATGCCGCAGTCGTTCGTGTACACGGCACAAACAAAGCATTGGCTATAACAACCGATTGCTCTCCTAGATATTGCTATGCAGACCCTATAGAAGGCGGCAAACAAGCCGTTGCGGAAAGCTGGAGAAACATAACTGCAACAGGCGGAAAGCCGCTTGCTATTACTAACTGCCTGAATTTCGGCAATCCTGAAAAACCTGAAATAATGGGGCAGATTACAGGCTGTCTGGAGGGCATGGGCGAAGCGTGCCGTGAGCTTGATTATCCTATCATATCGGGCAATGTGTCATTATATAATGAAACCAACGGCGTTGCTATCCACCCTACCCCCGCTATCGGCGGTGTAGGTATAATTGCCGATGCACAAAAAACTATGGGCAATTCATTTGTAAACGAAGGCGAACAAATAATTGTTATCGGCGAAACAAAAGGGCATCTTGGTTCATCTATTTATTTGTGTGAAATAGAAGGAAGAGAAGAAGGTACGCCGCCTCCCGTTGACCTAAAAACCGAGAAGAAAAACGGTGATTTTGTCCGCAAGCTTATTGCAGACGGCAAAATAACCTCCTGCCACGATATATCCGACGGTGGGTTATATGTTGCCGTTGCTGAAATGACGTTAAAAAATGATATCGGTGCAAACTTAAAAATTGAAACCGACATAGCTGAGTTTGCATATTTGTTCGGAGAAGATCAGGCTCGCTATATAATAACCGCAAAGAACTCGGACGCAGTCGATATATTATATTTAGCCAACGATGAAAACGGTATATATGCCGAAGAAATAGGAACTACAGGCGGAAGTAGCATTAAAATAAATGGAAGCTCAATTAAAATCTCCGAGATTAAAGGGATTTTTGAGAAGGTCTTGCCCGAATATATGGGGTAAATAATCTACTCTTTTCTTAAATCTTGATTGACACGAACCAAATGTTCTTTTGTATCAAAATAATAAACTTTTATCTTTAGAGGCTTATTAAGATATTGTTCGGGTAGATAGGCGGAATTATTATTACCTGATAATGTTTTCATCGGACCTCCGTAGGATTTTTGATCCAAGAACACCTCCTTATCACCGTCAATAACACTTAGACTGCTAATATATTGTTCTTCATTATTATTTACTATCTTATATCCATAATACATCTGATTGTTGCTTCCACCCTTGCTACCGCTTTCTTTAAGGGTGAAATTAACTTTTTCGTTTGTTATATCTTTCGAAAAACGGCTTATATTACGCTTTGCTATCTCACTAATATCCAAATCCGTTATTTTTAAAACAACATCATCAATTACAGCCTCTTTTTCATTGCCGTCAGCAACCTTGGTATAAATATCAGCCCTAACATTATAATTATATATATCATCAATCTGCACCGAGTTGTTTTCATACTTTAAATACAGGCTGTTATCAATTATAGGCGAAATAGAAAAACGCCCCGAACTTAGATTTTTACAATAATCACAATCAGGATTAGGCTGTTGAACGCTATCAAGAATATTTATATCGGTTTTGCCGTATAAAAATTTACCGTTAACATATTTTCCTTTCTGATAAATTCCGGTAACTTTAGTTTTATTTAAATTAGCATCTAAAATTTTATAACTAGGGTGCGTAACTTTTATTTCAAATCCGATTTTAGGATCAAAACTAGACCTGCTTTGTGCAGATTTGATATTATAAGAAATTATTTCAGCATTAAAATTAACGCCTTCCACATTAGCTAAGGCTATCGGATTAATTACAAAAAGAATTGCCGTAATGGAAAAAATATTTTTCATTATTTTTTTATTAAAAATTATCTAATCATTATAGAATAAAATTCATGATTTGTACATATTAAGAACCGGAAGCTCCATTATCCTCATGCATAGACGAATAATGGTTTACAAGTGAGAGTACATAATCAAGATTTTTTACATCTTCTACGTTTTTCACTTTTTTAAGTATCTCTCCTCTTAGTTCTTGTGCAACGGTTTTTAGATGATTTTCTCTTTTGGTCAACGATGCGTATTTTGACTCTAAACTCCTTAAAGCCGTAATAAGAACCTCAGAAGCCTCAAATAAATCTTTAGGCAGCCCTGCCCTTCGGTATAAAACCCTAAATCCTTTATTGCTACTATCTCTGACTAATTGCCTTATATTTAACACGGGAGTTTGTGTAAGACGAGCTATTTTAACTTCAAAAATATTCATATTAGACATACATAAGGCATATATCGGGGATAGTTCTTCAGGGATTTTTAACCTTTCCATCAACTGGCAGAACTTATAATATTCGGCATCGGTACTTCTAAGACCTATAAGCTTCATCTTAGCAACATCACGGCTTTTTCTGACCATGTCGTCCATACGGACGAATGCGTCCTTGTGCTTTTCTTGAAGGCTGTTATATAGTGACTCGCTGATTTTATCCGCAAGGCTCTCCACTATAGATACAGGCAGGGTTTCCCTTTCTACCAACGCTCCCATTATTTCTTCTTTTTCACCGAAAGTTTCCACGATATGACCGATACTTTCCTCAGAAATACGCACACCTTCGTTTTGAAGAAGCGTATCTACCACGGCTTCATTATCCGTTTCTATCAGCACCTCTGCCACACCTTCTGATACGGTATGCCTTTTTGAAATGGATTTCTGCTTTTCCGCATCTTCGGTAGAAGTAACTATCTCTATAAGGTCGGCATCGGTCAGCACATCGGAAAACTCTAATACCGGCAAGGATACTTCCTGCACGTCATGTGCGAGCGATAATATTATATCCCTTGGAATGTCGGGATTATCTTTTATTGCTTCAGATAATGTTTTTCTGATTTTTACTTCGGTATCTTTAACAAGCGTTCCGAATATTCTAGCTGCAGCAACCATCTGTTCCTGACTAAAACCGCCGCTATTATAATAATCGGCAATTTTTTTTGTTATATCTATCTTCTTTTCGAATGGGCTTTTTATTAACTTTTGTATATCATCATCAGTTAACTCATACCTGTTGCCACTCTCTTCCAAACTCATAATTTATACCGAAAAACATATGGTTTAATATACCTTATCAAGAAAATAATAGTGTCTAATTTTTAATATTTAGTTAATTATATTCTACATAATTGTTATTCTTTAGTAATTATAGTAACTTTGCATTTAATTTATCTATATTTGTCAGTTAAATTCAAATTTACTATAGAAGCCTATGCAAAAGTTAAAAAACTACTCTCCCCTTGAGGGAGAGTTAAAAACACGAAAGTGTTTTTGTGAGGGGTGAAAACTTGCAAGTGTTTGTTATACCTGTATGTATCACCCCCTCCCTAACCCTCCCCCGTAAACGGGAGAGGGAATAAAAAGAACTCGGATTTGAACTTGTCACCTTTTTGCAGAGGCTTTTATAATTCATTTAAAGTTAAACAGCGTTTGATTTTTTCTGTTTATATTCGTGATATTCTTTTATACATTGCTTCACCATTCCTTCCGAAAACGGCTTTGTTATATAGCCCTCAGCACCTTCTTCCATAGACTTTAAAACATCATCTTTCAGCCTACTGGCAGTCATCATTACAACATATGCATCTTCATTCATTTTCTTTATTTTTTTCAATATATCATGACCGTTACCGTCGGGAAGGGCAATATCGAGAAAAGTTATATCGGGATTTTCTTTTTTATAAGCATCAACACCTTCCTTTGCCGTTTCTGCTGCAATAACTTTATGCCCTTTGAGCATTTCTTCAGCTATGTTTAGAAACATTCCGTTATCTTCTACTAACAAGATTGATAATTTTTTCTCATCAGTCACTATTTTTATCCCCACACTAAACTTTAAAAATTCGTTGCATTAGTATTTGTTATTGTAAATTCCGTAGTAACGTCGGTTATTAACTGCGCCCTTGCCGTAAAATCGGTAGTTGTCGTCTGGTTTATACAATAATTATAAAAATCATTCGTTAAAACATTATCACCGTTAAACAGGTTCGTATTTATTGTTGCAGATGCATCGGCACACCCTGCTCCGGTTGAATAATAAATATTATTATCGGTAAAATATTCCTGTTGTTGCAGATAAATATTACGAAGGTTGTTCTGAGCGGCTACCGCTCTGGAATTTGATACATAGCCCTGATATTGAGGAACTGCTATAGCTGAAAGTATGCCTAAGATGGCAACTGTTATTAATAACTCTATTAATGTAAACCCTTTTTGCATAACACACGCCCTATATTCTTCTACAATGCACAAAAAAGGGAGGGAAACCCTCCCTTTTTATAAGATTATACTATTACTCTAAAACAATTAGATCGGTAGCAGTTTCATCAGTATCAGCTGCGTCACCATCATTGTTTAAGTCAAAATTTGAAGTAACAGTGATTTGTGTAGCAGAAGTAGCACCGTCCATGTAGATAGCACCTACTACAGCACCGGCAGCACCATCGGTAACACCGTTAAGTGATTGGTCATAAGGGTTTTTCAAACCTTTTTGAGTATTGAAATAAGCAGCAGCGGCAGCCGTGAAAGTAGCCGAAGTTGCAGTATTACAAGTAACCGTAGATGTACCCATAGTTACTGTTGCGGCACCTGTAGAACAGTTAGTAACCGAACCCGAAAGTAAGCTTACAATCGACTTATGAGATGATTTTACAGCATTGATTTTAGCTTGTTGTTGATAACCCTGATATTGAGGAATCGCAACAGCAGCCAATATACCGAGAATCGCCACAACGATTAACAATTCAATAAGTGTAAAACCTTTTTGACCTTTTTGAGTTAAATTATTCATGATAGAACTCCAATAAACTTAAATTACAAAAAATACTTTTAATTTCAATTCTTAGGTATATTTCAACCTTTAATAGAAATTAATAACCTTAATGAAACTAAAGAGCAATTTAAATAAACATTTATTTTAAAAATATTTTTTGCTATTTAACTTCAATTAAAACAAAATACAAACAATCCGTAAAAACCATTTTATATTCCGCCTATAGTTATATTTATATCACACTTCAACTTAAGAGTTAGTTAAATAATAGTTAACAAGTTATTAACGCACCATAATCAGTTAACTATTTGTTAATTATACACTCTAAGGAAAAATACAACTATATCAAAAGCTTAATTAAATAACAGCTTTTTTGATTGATATAAGAAATCAATAAGATTAAAAATAAATGTAAACTTTTTTAGGTAAAAATATGTTTGTAACAATTATAATATCAATTTTAGTCGGATTAGTCATAGGCGATATCTTATGTTTCATCGTATATGAGATATGCAGAATAATAGACGAAGAAGAAAGCGGAAAGAAAACCAAGAGCAAAAGTAATATTTTCAAAACCTATCTGAATTTCGTACTAAAACAGATGAAGGAAGGTAACAAGCAGTTTTTCATATTTTATTTATTATTAGACGTTGCAACGGTATCCTCTACGGTTTTCATGATTCTGCATTATGGTGTAACTAAAGAGGCAATATCGGCACTTATACTTATTTACAGCCTTATAGTGCTTACATTTGTCGATGCTAAAACGCAATATCTCCCTGACATTATAACTAAACCGCTTATTGTGTTGGGTCTGATACAGGGGTATTTTGAAATATTCACAAGCTTTAAAGAATCATTAATAGGAGCGGTAGCGGGGTACTGGTCGCTTTGGCTGATTAATACTACATTCAGGCTGATAAGAAAAAAGGACGGCATGGGTCAGGGCGATTTTAAATTACTCTCGGCATTGGGGGCATGGGTCGGCTATCAATACTTACCTTTTATTGTGTTTGCATCATCATTCTTGGGTATATTTGTGGCTTTGGGATTGGCTAAATTTGCCAATAACAAGCTTTCAGCCCCCTCACCTTTTGGTCCTTCGCTATCTATAGCAGGAATAATAACCCTTATATGGGGTGAAGATTTAATAAACTGGTATTTGAGCTTCCTAACTTTTTAGAATGTGGGTTCCACTATAATTTGTTTTACCAAACAATACTACATAATTGTGTCATTTTGTACTTAATACGGAATCTAAGGAATAAAATAAGTATGCACAAAGTGCATGCATTATTATATGGCTTGGATACTATGGTCAAGCCATAGCATGACGAATAGCGCCTGATAAATATATTAACTCTTTCTTAACCTTAATATGATACAATTATCATGATGGGTGCAATGTTAGTTAAATCATTGTTTTAATAACAAAATAATCAGGTAGGGAGAGAGATTATGCATGAACAGACACCTCAAATGATGCCGTCAGGACAAGGTCAGCAAGGGCAACAACCGCACGTAGCTACAAATTCAGCCACCCCGACAGTGCCTAACGGTAGTGCGAACGGTCAGGCAATGCCGAATGCTACTCCTGCTGCCGCACCACAACCTGCAACGGTCGCTCCTCAAAGCCCTGCTCAACCTCCGGCAGCTCCTGCAACTGCACCGGTACAACAACCTGCGGAGAGTATTAAAGTTGAAGACTCAAAGCCTCCCTTACCGGACGGAATGCTTGATAAAATAGTATATTATGCCACTAATTTTAAATTATCGGATATCCATATCCATTCAAATGAGCCTATAGCAATCCGTCAGCACGGTTCTATAGAAGTACAGAGGAATGATTTCATCACCGACAAGAAAATAGGTGCTTTTATAGAGTCGATTTTAGACGAGGATCAAAAAGAACATTTTCAGAAAATGCGTGATATCGACCTTGCAATAGAAGGCGGCGGCATGAGGTTCAGGGTAAACGCATATATGACTTTACGCGGCCCTGCTATGGTATTGAGGAAAATTGAAACCGAGGCTCCCGACATTGAAAAACTTAACCTGCCAAAAGCAGTGTTTGATATTACCACACAGAAAAACGGTCTGGTACTTGTTACAGGACCTACGGGTTCGGGTAAATCCACTACATTGGCATCAATAATTAAAAAGATAAACTCAACAAGAAAAGAAAACATAATAACCATTGAGGATCCGGTAGAGTTTATCCACGAAAGCAACGTAGCCCTTATCTCGCAACGTGAGGTAGGAAAGGACGCTTTCTCATTCGGCAGTGCGTTAAAAGCCGTTTTGCGTCAAGACCCGGACGTGATTCTACTAGGTGAGATGCGTGACTTAGAAACCGTGGGACTGGCATTAACGGCAGCGGAAACAGGACACTTGGTATTTGGAACGCTGCACACAAACGGTGCGCCAAATTCCATAAACCGTATATTGGACGTGTTCCCTCCTGCACAGCAGGCTCAGGCACGTTCACAGCTATCACAATCAATAAGATTGGTAGTTACGCAAAGGCTGATAAAAACAGCGGACGGAAAAGGACGTGTCGCAGCATTTGAGGTTATGAAATCCAATGCCGCCATCTCTAACCTTATACGTGAAGGTAAGATATTCCAGATAGAACAAACAATGCAAACAAGTAAAGGAGAAGGAAACATGCTTATGAAAGACTCCATACAAACTTTGCTTGATTCAGGTAAGATCCGCAAAGAGGACTTAGAGGACGCTCACTAATAGTGGGAGGATTTGATATGTCTTATAACAGAGGATATACATTACTTGAACTACTTGTAACCATAGCGATTATCGCTTCGGTAATAGCCGTAGGTTCAGGAACCGGTATAGGAAACCTTAATACCAAAAAAACAGCTCAAAATACATATAAAGAGCTGCGTGACCAGCTTGCTACGCTTCGCAATCATGCAATGTCAAAGAACACAACTGCAAAAATAGTAATTACGCAGGTAGGTTCAACATATACAATGACATTATCATATTCGGCAGTTACCACAAACAACTGTCCGTCAACGGGAGTATGGACAACGATACAAACCAAAGAAATCGACGTACACACTAATTACGGAATAACCGGAACGGCTTTTACTAACAATTTGTGTTTTTACAGGGACGGCAGTTCTTCGGGAGGGTCTTATATAGTAGCACCTGTTATCGGAGCTACGGGAACCACCTATACTTTAGATGTAACAATTGCAACGGGGTATATAGATGTTACGGAAAGTTAGAAGATTATTATTACCGCATTTAAATAAATGCAAGGGCTTCACCCTGATTGAAGCCATGATTTCCGCCGGCATAGTTGCTATGGGCTTTGTGGGTGTTTTTACTCTAATCGCCTCATCGGAGCAATTTACCAAACGTGCCGTTGCAAGACAAAAAGTGCAGTTGATAGCCGACCAGATGATAGAAATAATTGAAACCGATACCGCTAACATAAATTCATACGCAATGGATTTGTCGACATGCACCCCGCCTACAACCGCCGACCAATGGGACGTGCGCGGCTATGAATGGTGCATAAGGCTACAAAATGAGGTAGGTGCGGCAGGTGCAACCGATACAAGGACGATAACCGTTGACACAATTGCAGGTGACAGGAGGATAGTAAGTATATTTTTAGAAGGATATAACCAAACCATACTTATAGTAATGAAAAGGATTTTTGATGTTTAGTTTTGAAAAATTTCTTATCAAAAGAACTACTCGGAACTGCCGAGGATACAGCATGCTTGAGTTGATACTTGCTGCTGCCGTAGGCTCTATTATTATAGCGGGCGGCTATACTTCTTTTGTGGTTTTATCGAAGCAATATAGCAGGGTTTCAGCATTTTCAGAAGTACAGCAAGCAGGCATTCCTTCTATAAGGCTAATCTCCAGAGATTTGAGAATGGCAGGAAGGGTAGCTATGGATACCAATATCGACCCCGTATATGGTGCTATTGCAAACCCGATAATTATAACTGATAGCGGTGATGCATGCTGTGACAGTATAACAATAATATATGACAAGGATTCAACCGTTAATCCGCAAAGATGTCAGGTTACATACGATATACAGCCACGAATAAACCCCGCAAGGAATGCATTATATATGACGGTAACAACGTTGTTATCAGATGCAGGCGATCCATGTTTAGGCGACGGAGCTGCATCATTAGTTGCAGACTACATAGAAGACTTGCAGTTTGTAGGTTCTGATAATAACTCTAACGGTGACCCTCAGCTTGTAGATGTAAGCATAATAGCCAGAAGCCAAAGTACCCTAAGCTCAACAAATACATATACTCGTCCGTCTCAGACAATAGGTAATTATAATTTTAGCTTTACCGACAATTTACACCGTGACGAGTTCACCACAACAGTTAATATAAAAAACTTAAGGGGGAACTAATCATGTTATTGAAGATTAAAAAAACAGACTCCCAAAAGGGTAATATTCTACTATCATCAATGTTTATATTGATAGCGATGAATCTGCTTGGTGCAGGGTTGATGCAAAGCTCTACAAGGGAGCTTACAACAGCTACATTTAAATCCGTTGATTCGGAAGTGTTCCAGATTACGGAAACATGCCGACATGATGTAATAACTTTTTTTGAGGGACAGACAGGCACACCTTCATCAATAAGTGATATAGCAACTTCTAACCTGAGTGCTATGATGACAGGTAGTGAAACCACGACAGAAACAAATAAACTGACAGGATATAGCTATGGCTGCTCTACAACATATATTACGTCCAAAAATGTAAGCTCCGGAACAGGTACGGGAGGCGAAGTAGGCTCAGCAGGTGGTGAGTATGGCGGAGCAGGAGCACTTTCATTGAAAGACTATTATCAGGTTATATCTACAGGCTCAGGACCTGATAACGCACAAAAGGTAATTAATACAATTATTTCCGTCGAATACTAAAACCAATCGTTACATTATTATAGCAAAAAGGCAACCTTTAGTTGTTAACCAAATATTAATATGTTCATGGTATCTTTGATAGTAAATTAGTACGTAATTAGTTCAAAAGGGAGATTAATTACTAATATACCTTAGTAATTATAAAGATAATATGGGCTTAGACAGTTTAAAAGGTAAATTAAACAAAAAAGCAGGCGGCTCAGGTAACCGAGCATCTGGGTCCGGTGAATCGGGTCTAAAAAAATTATTACGCGGATTAGTAGGTAAAAGCTCTCTTGATAAAGAAAAAATACTTGGCGTTGATATAACTCCCCATTATGTCCGTATATGTCAGCTAAAACGCACATATGGAAAGTGGATGCTAAATAATCTTGCATCTGCATGTATGGAAAATTTCTTTAGAAAAGCGGATATGATGGTCAATACGGATTCATATGCAGAGAATCTAAAAGACCTTGTTTCAAAAAATAAGATAAGCAGTAAAAATGTTGCCTTCACAGTTCCCTCTTCAAGCTCAATTGTAAAAATACTACAATTTGCGGATATGTCGGACGAAGACTTCCATCAGGCTGCAAAGCTCGGAGCGATATGGGAAAGTGCCGTTAACCTTGAAGGAGGTGCTAACGAATATCAGATTTACTATAAAATTTTAAGGCATAATCCGGCAAAAGAATCATCTCCACAGCCTGTTTTTGCACCCGTTAATGAAACACTTGCGGAAACTCCGATGGAAGAGCCGATGCCACAAGAAGCTCCAATAGAAATACCTGCGGAAAATCCGATAGAAGAGCCGATGCCACAAGAAGCTCCAATAGAAATACCTGCGGAAACTCCGATAGAAGAGCCAACACCACAACAAGAAGCTCCGATGGAAATGCCGGTGGAAAATCCGATGGAAGAGCCAACACCACAACAAGAAGCACCAACGGAAATACCTGCGGAAAATCCGATGGAAGAGCCAGCCCCACAAGAAGCTCCAACAGAAATACCTGCGGAAATTCCGATGGAAGAGCCTACACCACAAGAAGTTCCAATGGAAACACCTGTGGAAACTCCGATGGAAGAACCTGCACCACAAGAAGCTCCAATCGAAATACCTGCGGAAGCTCCAATAGAAGAGCCTGTGCCACAGCAAGGAAATCCGCTAGATAATCCCGATGAAACAACAAATAACGACGACGACAAAAATACTATGGCAGAAGCCGAGGGTGCTCCTGCATTTGAGGAAACGGCAATAATTTCAGAAGAAATACCTGCGGAAATTCCAACCCAAACGGCTACAATGGACGTTTTGTTCATAGCAACAAAAACGGCAGACATAGATTTATATGCTAACATAATAAGCAAAGCGGGGTTAAAGCCCGTATTAGCAGATGTACGTTGCCTTGCCTTAAAACATGCTCTTGAAAGTTATCCGAAAATTTTTGAGGAAATCAGAGAACCATATGCATTTATGGAATTTGGTCCTGACGAAAACTATGTATTCGTAGTCGATGGAGAAAGGACTAATATATACAATGTGTATATGTCCGAAGACGATACTATAAATTTAATTTATAGCCCTGAAGACCGTGACAAAATGAACATATTCGTTCAAAATTATGCTAATCAGGCATTGCAGATAATTCAGGATCATCAGGCTAATCACCATACGGACGCAATCAAGCATTTGTACGTTAATTCGTCAGCACCTATACATGTGCATGACGCATCTACCGAGCCTACCATGAAAGTTTTTGTCCGTGAGATGAAAAAACTTATGACGGGGCGTACAATAAAAGAATGTGATTTTTGCAGTCATATTGAAGTTCCGGAGCAGTTCGCTAAAAAGGTAAATGCTGAGGGCAATATATCGGCATGGGCTACATCGGTCGGTATCGCCATGCGTAAACTTGACGTGTTTGATGTAGAAAAGCATGAGGGCGTTACCGATATAAACCTGTCTAACCTTTTACCGAATTTTGAAAAAAACAAAGCCGATGCAATCACAAGCATAGCCTCATCTTTTGCGGGAGTTATATTGTTCCTTCTATCTGCGGCAGCATTAGGATTTTCGTTTATCTCGCTACAAAATCATAACAAATCTCTTATCGGCGAAATAGAAAGCATGGGAGATGTTGATTCTAAATACGCCGTAACGAATGAAGAGTTAAATAGAGTGTCCATTCTGGTTAATCAGGTTAAGTCACTTGATAATATACAGTCTTCCCTGCCATCTAACCAGCCGGGATTAATTATAGCACTCAAGCATATTTCACAATCATTTCCTGAAGGACTGTACCTAAATGAAGTTACATACGACCTACCTAATGAGATTACCATAAAGGGAATGTCGGTAAATGATCATGCGATTTTAAGCTTTGTAAAAACTCTTAACGAAAAACCGGAAATAATGAAAGTATCCCTAAAAACAATGGAAACCGAAACCAAAGAAAATTCAAAGAACATTCCCGGCATGCCTAATCAACCTTCAGCAACAAAAAATTTCACGCTGTCAGGAAATATTAATATCAAAAACGGTCAGGCACAGGTTTTGGACATAACAGGTCTTAAAGATAACGGAGAGGAAAATGGCAATTGATCTAAATCAGGATATGGGGGCATTAATAAAAAGCCTTATGGGCAAAAACAACGGCTCTTCTGACAGTGGAGCAGCCGCATCGGCTAACGCCTCAAACGAAGGCTCGGTAGCTGATAAAATAATACCTTTTCGAAATGTTATAATAATTTTCATCATTATTATAGGCTCTTCAGTAGCTTATTATAAGCTACATTATACAAAAATGGTCAAGACTAATGCTGAAAAAGCGGAAGAAATCGAACGATTGAACAAGTTAAAAACCGATACGGCGAATTTAGAAAAGCAAATAACCAATATGAGGAATGATCTTAGTGCCTCTAAAGAAGAATATCTGGAAAGCCTGTCGCATTTCGGCAACAGCGAGGATTTAGGGGAACTTTATCAGTCTATAAGCATTTTAGCGGAAAAATACGGTTTGAAAGTATTGAATATAAAAGAGACAACCCCTCCTCCTCCTCCGGCGGAGCCTTTGAACTCAAAGGGCACAAAACCCGCCTTCCAGAAAAAGGCTAACATAACGGAAGTAAAGGAAATTCAGGTAAAGGTTGAGTTGAAAGGACCATATGTAGAATATATAAGATTTAAAGAAGACCTTGCAGTTGCGGAAATGCTTCTAAAAATCAATGAGGAAACGGTTAAGGTAAAGAAAGATGAGGTTGGCAAAGTATATTCGCAACTAACTTTAACAACTTATGCAATTGACAAAAAACCCTTCCAGAAAGTTATAGCAACCGATGACAATGGAGACAAATAAAATGAGTAAGAAATTATTAGCATTAATTACAATCTCCGTTTTTCCATTCTTCGCAAATGCTGAGGAAATCCGTGATCCTTTTGCTCCTTTGGGGTGGGGAGGAAGTCAAAATCCTTCAACTGAGAATTTAGATGCCGACTCCATTGAAAGCATGAACGTAACTCCGCTTACAAAAGACCCTTTGGCAACTTATCAGCTAGGAGGAGTAATTGTATCCCCCACCGACTCCATAGCGTTAATACGGACAAGGAGTAAAAGGGATTACTTTGTAAATATCGGTGATGAAATAGGAATGGAAAGAGGAATAATTGACGTGATATCCTCAGACGGAATCACGATTGATGTAAACGGTAAATTAATTGATTTAACAGTTAGCAACGGGTTCGAGATAAAAAATGAAAATGAATAATAAACTATTAAGTATCTTATTACTTACGTTCTTAACTGCCGGATGTATGGACGTTGAGAAAGCACTGGAAGGCGAGCTTATCGAAAAGGATAGCCTTATCGCTAATAAAAAATTTATTGAGGAAAGTAAACAACGTGCCGACAAAATGATAAAATACGGCCCTGAGATTGCCGAGATCGACCAGTCCGACATAAGGGAGAATACAAGGGAGATATTGAACAAAGAGGAAGCACCGAACTACGATTCATTACAAGATGACGGTACGGGCAAGATATTCCCTATAGATTTAAATGTAGAAAATGTTGATATAAGAACCTTCACGCAAATGCTTTCAAGAATTACCGACATCAACTTCCTTGTATCCGACGAAGTAAACGGCTTTGTGACAGCTAAACTTACCGACGTATCATGGCCAAGCGCCCTTGACTCGGTACTCAGCCTTAAGAGTCTGGCAAAGCATGTCGATAATAAAGCAAATATAATCAGAATACACAGCCAGAGCAATATAGTTGCACTGGAAAGTTTTGAAAGAAAAAGGAAGGAAGATCTGCAAAAAACGGCAGAACTTTCAAAAGCAAGCGAGCCTTTATATACGGAAGTATATAAGCTTTTCTATACAAATCCTGAAGAAGTAAGCGGAATATTAAAAAGCGTACTGGGTATATCGGGAACGGAAGAAAATGAAGGGGGATTGCAAAGTGCTCAGATAACCATAGATAAAAGGGTTAATCAGCTTATCGTAAAAGCAAGGAAAGACGACCTTGATATGATGCAGAAGGTTATTAAAAAAATAGATTCAAGAACAAAACAAGTTTTCATAGAGGCTTTTGTAGTTGAAGTTAATGATGACTTTGAAAAACAGCTTGGTGTACAGCTTGGTACTAACCTCAGCCATGCAATTCCAAAAGGAGAGAATGGAAAAACATTTAATGTAAGTACAACCGGTATCGCAGGTGGCGGTGTGGGAGGTCTTGCAGCTGATACATCATCAAACGCACTTAGCAACTTCTCCGTACCGGGTGCTACAAGCGGAATTGCAGGCTTAATCGGGCTAGGTGATGCGGCAGACTTAAAACTTGCCCTTACCGCTTTAGAAAGGAACGCCGTTTCAAAGATTATCTCTAATCCGAGAATATTCACTCTGGACAATCAGAAAGCCACAATCTTCCAAGGCACTGAAGTTCCATATGAAACCGTATCGGCTGACGGTACGAGCATTGAATTTAAATCGGCAGGACTTAACCTTGAAGTAACCCCTACCGTAGTAGGTGACGGAAATCTTATGATGCAAATAAGCCTGAATAAAGATACCGTTGATACGTCAATATCCAACCCTCCGATAACCTCAAGCTCAATTAACACGAATCTTGTTACAAAAGACGGTTCTATTGTAGTAATCGGCGGAATATATACACAAAGCAAAACCGACTCCGAGGATAAAGTCCCGTTCTTTGGCGACTTACCCGGTGCAGGCAAGCTATTCCGCAGGGACGGACGCACAAATGACCGCAAAGAACTAATGATATTCATAGCTCCTAGGGTTATTTAATAGCCGTCATACTATGGCTTGAATATCCAAGATATGTGACACTTAGTTTATATTACGTTTTTTCTCAATAACTTCAATGTGTTATCTCACCTCGTCGAATGACGGGATCCGGTTTCAAAAGAGAGATTTTCCTTTTGGCTCCAGACCCCGTCATTCGACGGGGTGACAGATAAACGCAACATTTTAACAAAAGCTCTTTCTATCATAGGCGAATTAAAGCCCCTCCAACTTAACAAAATATTAAGAAATTTAATATATGATATGCGTATGAGTCTCTACATAAGAGCAACATTATATAATGTATAATAAACGTATTATTAAAATATGAGCAACGATAAGCCGCAAAACCCAGGGTTACCGCCGGGAGTTCCTCCAACCCCGCCACCTGATATCCCAATGGCAAACGCACCGGGAACACCCCCTGCTATGCCTCCTGCCGGCTTTCCTCACGGTCAACCCCCAAGACCGATAGCACCGCCGAATCCAACCGCTATCGGCACAGCACAAAGACCACCGGGAATGCCGCCTACGGCTCCCGTGGCTCCTACGGCTCCCAAAATATTATCACCTAAAGAAGCTTTCCAGCAAGCCCTGTCAATGGGTGATAGTGACGGTCCTAAAATCGGCGGACAGGCAAATCATAGTGCCGAACTTGCATCTTGCGGTTCAAACGTAATCGACTTCGTAAGCAACGTTATTGAAAACGCAATAACATTGGGCATCAGTGATATTCACTTTGAGCCGTTTGATAACACTGCACGCCTTCGTTACAGAGGCGACGGTATATTGCGTGAAGTACCGGAGTTATCCGATTTCTTACATGAAAATTATTCTGCAGTATCTACACGTGTAAAAATACTTTCTTCGCTTGATATATCGGAAAGAAGGTTACCGCAAGACGGTGCTATCCAGTATGATTACAAGCAGGGAACCGACTTGGTCAACCTGCGTGTTTCCATACTGCCTACAACATGCGGCGAACGTATAGTTATGCGTGTTATGGATAAGAGTGCACTCAATATGCCTATAGACAAACTGGGGTTTTCTGAAGACTGCCAGAAGAAATTATTAAAAGCCATAAAATCTCCTCAAGGTATGATTTTAGTTACAGGTCCTACAGGTTCGGGTAAATCAACAACATTATATGCGGTACTAAACGCCCTTAACTCACCTGAGGTAAACCTGATGACAGCAGAAGATCCGGTAGAATTTGACGTTGAGGGTATCGGTCAGGTACATGTAAAAGATTCAATAGGGTTAACATTCACGGCTGCATTACGTTCATTTTTAAGGCAGGATCCTGAAGTTATAATGGTCGGTGAGATTCGTGATAAAGACACCGGAGATATAGCCGTAAAAGCATCTTTAACAGGTCACTTGGTACTAAGCACGCTTCATACAAATGACGCTCCAAGCACTGTAACACGCCTGATAAATATGGGAATACCGGCTTATTTGATAACATCTTCATTAACACTTGTCGTTGCACAAAGGTTGGCAAGGAAAATATGCACCGAATGTAAGATTGAAGACCCGGAAGGAAAGCGTGAACAGCTTTTAGCATTGGGATTCACGGAAGAAGAATTAGCTGACGGTAGTGTAAAAGCATATAAGGGAAAAGGTTGTTCTGCCTGTATGGACACGGGTTCAAAAGGAAGAAGGGCAATCCATGAGGTTTTGGTAGTAACAAGAAATTTAAAAGAAGCTATTCTTGCAGGAGCAAACGATCTTGAGCTAGGTACTGTGGCAAAGAACAAGGACGGTTTCGAGTCCATGCAGGACGTAGGAAAGCGTTTGATAAAAGAAGGCATTCTTACAATTGAAGAATTTAAACGCGTTTTAATGGTTGAGGATTGATAAATGGCTATTTTTCAGTGGAAAGGAATTCAGGGTAGTGAGGTAGCAAATGGCGAAATTGAGGCTAGGAACTCTGATGAAGCAACTAAAAAATTAAAAGACCAAAAGATAATCGTTACTAACATAGTTCTTATCAGCGGTCAGGAAATCCCAACCCCGACTGAAGGCAAAGAAGAGAAAAAAGTAAGTACCAAACAGGGGCTTAAGCCTAAAAAATACAAGGCAAAAGGCATAAAGGTAAAGGACAAGGTAATATTTACCAAGAAGTTCTCTACGATGGTATCTGCGGGTCTGCCTATACTAAAAACCCTGCAAATGCTAGAAAGCCAGCAGGAAAACCCTAATTTCAAATGGGTGGTAAGGTCTATAACCGAAGATGTAGAGTCAGGCTCAACCTTATCGGAGGCATTTGCCGAACACCCTGCTATTTTTGACACGGTTTATGTCAACCTTGTAAAAGCCGGAGAAATGTCAGGTAAACTTACTACATTCTTGCAACGTCTTGTTACACAGCTTGAAAAAGCCGAACACATACGTAAACGCCTTAAAGGGGCATTAAGTTACCCTATAATTTTGCTTTGCGTAGCATTTGCGGTAATAACGCTGATGTTAATAAAGGTAGTACCGGTGTTCCAAAACATGTTCGGTCAGATGGGGCATGACCTTCCCGGACCGACGCAATTAATTGTAGATATAAGTGAATTCGTGCGTGATCCGGCAAAAGGCGGAACAATAGTATTTATTATGGTAGCAACCTTCATATCCGTAAAATGGTTAAAGAAAAATAACATGGCATTTAAGAAGAAATGGGACAAACTGGTTTTAAAAATTCCTATTATCGGTAACTGTATTCAAAAATCCACACTAGCAAAAATAGCTATGATAGAAGGAAACCTTGCCGCTGCCGGTGTTTCTGTTATGGAATCACTGGATATAATCGAACAAACCATGACCAATACCGTTTTTATTGAGGCGTTTGATGTAATCAAAGACGGCGTATCTTCGGGTAACTCTCTATCTTCATTATATTCAATGTGTCCTATATTCCCTCCTACATTCTACCAGATGTTAGCTGTGGGAGAAGAAACGGGTAATATGGAAGATATGTTCGATGCAACAACGGCATTTTATGAAGAAGAGTTCGATATGGCTGTAGACAGGCTAACCGAGGCCTTAGAGCCTATAATGATTGTATCTATGGGCATAACCGTAGGATTTATCATTGTTGCAATGTACATGCCTATATTCCAGATGGGTGCAATGGTCGGTGGTTAGAAAAGAAAACAGAATGACCCGTTAATTGGTTTTTGTACTAAAAATAGTTGTCATGCTGAATTTATTTCAGCATCTGTTATGCTTTATAAGAGAACCTGAAACAAGTTCAGGTTGACAAAAGATTATAAAAAAACCAATTTTTTCCGAAAAAATACCATACTATGACCATAATTCCTGCTTTTGCCATGCATTGGGAACTTCCAGCGTTCCCTCGGGTTCCTCGCCGCCCTCTGATAACGTAAAAGATTGCCAAGCCGTTTCCCACTCTTTCGGTATCGGATATGCCGGTTGAATCTTTGTTTCAACTTCAAATCCGAAGCTTTTATAGAAATTGGGATCACCCAGAACGAGAAGCTTTAAAAAACCGTTACTTTTCAACGAATCAAAACCATGCCTTATCAGACTGCTTCCTATACCTTGACGTTGATACTCAGGCATAACTGCCAAAGGACCTAACAAAGCCAAAGGATATTTTTTTGAAGATACATAACATTTAGAAAGTGCAACATGACCTACAAGATGACTATTTATAAACGCACAAATGCTTGTTACATTTTGTTTATCATCAAATAATTCTATAATAAGAGGAAATAACTCCTCATCAGGAAATGCTTTTTTGTATAACAGCTCCATTGAAGATATATCATCTTTGTTAGTTTTACGGATTTTTATTTTACTAGCCATAGAAAAAACCAATATATTTTAAAACATAACTGTTTCTAACAAATAATCATCTAACAACATAACCTTCGCCTCAGAAGTCCAGATTAACGCACATCTTATCTTTTTATCGGGGTATATCTCCTGCAATGCGTCTTTATAAGACCTCATTTGCTTTAGATAATTTTTATGCACTCCTTCTTGGTTTTCAGGGACATTATTATTTGTCTTATAATCAATTACCAGAACTTCATCATCTGTTACAAAAAGCCTGTCAATACGCCCCGATATAACAAACTTCCCCACCATACCGACTATCGGCACTTCTGCCTTTGAACCTTTGCCGAATATTTTCGATATCGAACTATCGTTTAAAACAGAAAAAACACAGTTTTTTATATTATCAATCTCGTTTTCGGATAGTTCATTCTTATATTTATTTAGGAACTCTAAGGCTTTTTCCTCTCTTTTTTCAACGGGAAGTTCGGGCAGATATTGCAGCAGTTTGTGAATTAGCTTTCCTTTAAGTATCGCCCCCTTGACTAAAGGAGAGTTAACAACAGGCACATCACCTTCAAACCGAGAGGGCGTAAGAGGAACGGAAGGAGTTGGCTCCTGAGGCACTTTTTGCCCGACAAACTCAGGCAATGAAACCGTTTTCTCCTCAACCTTTTGAACTTCATTATCATTGCCTACTTCAGATAGCTGCTTAGACCTAAGCACCAGCTTTCCGTCAACATTCTCCGCAATATCTTCTATGCCGTTTTTTACCACATTATACCAGCACTCATCTGCTATCTTTTTATTATCCTGATAGCCTGCTATATAAAGTTCATCTTCGGCTCTGGTAAGAGCTACATACAACAGCCTCAAATACTCGTCATTAGCCTGACTTTTAGCACTATCTTTTAAACCCTTACAATACTCATTTAAGTTTTCACTCAAACCGCTCCATAGCATTATCGGTTCACCGTTATATTCGGTTCGGAATATATTACCGCTTTTATTCTTCGGCAATGATGTTGTATCGGGCAAGAACACAATCGGAGCCTGCAACCCCTTTGAGCCATGCACGGTCATAATACGCACCTCATCATTTCCCTGCTCAAGGTCACGCTTAACTTCGGTTTTTCCCATTGAAAGCCAGCTTAAAAAACCTTGTAAAGCAGGTGGGTGGCTTCCCTCATACGCAAGAGCCAGCGACAAAAACTCATCAATCGGGTCATTCACTTCCTCACCAAGCCTTGATGCAAGTTTTTTTCTTCCGCTTTTTGCCTCAAGAATATGTGAATATATCTCAAACGGCGAAACAAAATCCGTCTTATTCAACAAGCCCACAAGGTACTCATAAGCTGCCTGAAAAACAGCTTCTTCCTTTTCCTTTAGGACAGACCATAAAGACCTCTTTCCTCTTTTATAAGCGATTTCAAACAACTCTTCTTCGTTCATGCCTATAAGGGGGCTTTTCAAAACCGCGGCTAAGTTCAGGTCATCTTCCGGCAACAAAAGGAAATTCCCCAACGCCATTAAATCCATTACCGCAATATGCTCGGTCAATATCATTCTGTCCACACCTGCAACCGCAACATCATTTGCCTTTAGCTCGCTCACCAGATAATCGACCAACGCATCACGGCGACGCACTAATATCATTATATCACCGGGTCTTACTCTCTTGCCGGTAGCCTCTATCTTCCGCCCCCCGTCTATCCATTCCTTAACCGTTGCGGCTATTTTTGCGGCTAATCTTCTTTTTATATTAGTTGTTTCAATTCTCTTAATCGGCAACGCCCAAGGCTCAAGGCTATCCTTTTCCTCTTTTTCCAATAAAGACCAAAGCTCAACCAGACCTGCATGACTTTCCCTATGGGCGACATGTGGAATATATTCGGGCAGGAACGATACTGATTTTCTGATATTCTCTTTTGAAAATATAGCATCAACACACTTCAAAATTGCCGAAGTGGAACGGAAAGACCTGTCCAAAGCTATGGTTTCCCAGCCTTTTTGTGCATCTTTTGCCCTTTTGGAAAACACCGACTGCATTTGATTAAACACTTTAGGGTCAGCCCCTTGAAAGCTGAAAATAGACTGTTTTTCATCTCCGACTATAAAAACGGTACGGTTTTTTTCAGATGCTCCCTGCCCTACGAAAAACTCTCCGCACAATGCCTCTATCACCTTCCATTGCTGCGGGCTTGTATCTTGTGCCTCATCAACCAGAAGATGGTCGATTCCTCCGTCTAATTTATATAAAATCCAAGGGGCAATACCGCTTTTATTAAGAAGATTATTACTGGCGATTATCAAATCATTGTAATCTAAAAAAGCTTTAGAATTTTTAGCTTTTTTATACAGAATTAAAATAGCCTCACTTACATGTAATAAGTCTATAGTCAATTGTGCTATACGAACAGACCTTACCTTATCCAGCAATGTTAAAACGTCAGATTGCTCTTTTTGCATCCACTGTTCACAATCAGGGTATTTTTTAGCGATATTATTATTAACAAGTTTTTTTCTAGGCTCAAATTCAGCCGTTAAAAATGCAAGAACATAACTGTTGAATGCACTTTCAATATCGCCTTTATTTTCAAAGACATCTATAAAAGATTTTATACAACTTCCCGCCTTGATATCATTTGCCCCGCCTGCCGATAAAATATCTGCATAGCCCTTTATTTTTTCAATATCATAGTCTTTATAACTATCAAATATCACCGATTGCTCGGTTTCGTCTGCCTTTACATTTAAAACATCGCAAATTCTTTCAACTATCTCAACCATGCTATAGCGGCTAAACAGATATTCTATTTTTTCACGCTCGTTGGTTATGTCATGTAATATTTGTGCAAAACCGCCCTCATCTACCCTCCATGCAATATTATTGATTGCCTTGCTTACAACTTCACTATGTTCATCTTTTTTTGATAACAGCCTCATGCGAGATTCTTTTAATAGCTCCAATGAAGTTTGCTCGTCAATAACCTGAAAGTGCGGAGCTATACCGGCTTCAAGAGGAAATCTTCTCATCAGGTTCTGGCAAAATGAGTGAATAGTCTGAATTTTCAACCCGTCGGGAGTATCAAGCACGGAAACAAATAACCTTCCGGCAAGGGTCAGTGTTTTTTCATCAGGCACGACTCCCGTTAAGTCCGTAATATCCTTTATCAGTTCGGCTTTTGATGCCGTCACCCACTTCATAAGGTTTTTATTTATGCGGTTTGCCATCTCTGCCGCTGCGGCATTAGTGAATGTCAGGCACATTATTTTACCGGGCGGAACACCTCCCAACAAAATTCTAAGCACCCTGTCGGTTAGCACCTTCGTTTTACCGGAACCTGCCGATGCCCCCACATAAACAGAATGTGCCGGATTAGATGCTAATTTTTGTGCTTGGGTCATAGTTATAACTTACTATATTGTTTTTCTGATTTAGGCAAATATCCTAAAATTAATGATTTGGTAATAAAGGTAGCATATAATAATAATTTGTTAACAAAATTTTGCATGCATTTAAATGGAAAAAGAAGTACGTAAATTAAGACTTACAGATTATTTACAGCAATTCTGGGATAATGCCAGAGGCGAAAACGTATTTCCGTCTATAGACTGCATAAGGGAAACCGAAATAGATGAAAGTCTGGTAGATGACGTATTTATATTATTAATTCACCACCAATCGAACAACCACTATTTTTCCACGACATATATCGGCAATAACATTCTAAAGTTACACGCTGACCCTCTTGATACGGAAAACAAGGATAAGTCTATTAATAACTTTTTAGAATCGTATAAAAAACACTTTGACAGAATAGTTACATCACGCAGACCCATGACTCATAACATAGAGATACATCAGGGCATAAATCAGGTGCTAAAATACCGGCAAATATTGCTGCCCATAGGCAACTCGGAAGATAAACCGATAAATGCTATTTTAGGAGGCATGCGGTACAAAAGGGACTCAAACTAATCTCTTTCATCTATCCACGCCATCTGAATGGCTTCCAGAATTTTTTCATTACATCCGTTAGGTTCACCTTCAAAATCATCAAGCTCATTAACCCATTTTTTCAAATCCGTAAAACGAAGATTTACATTATCAGCATCCGGGTGTGCTTCTTCTAATTCTATAGCTATTTCACGAACATCAAGCCAACTTAATCCCATATAAACAATCCTTATAGTTTTTTTAATGTTATAGTATAGCCAAATAAGTAAACGATACAAATCTATAATTAACTATAGCCTTATTAAGGCTTTTTTATTATAAGTTAAAAAAAGACCTCTGTATAATACGTCATCGCCTGAATTTGTGAAACAAATTATAGGGCGATCTCATGAGATTACCCTATAATTGCCTTTGGCAATTGGCGAAATACTTTATAAAAATAATTAAGTAAACTTATTATTTTTATTTCGTATTTTCGGGTAATGACGAGTTTTATTTGCATTATGCAGAGGTCTTTACAACTAACTTCCAAACAGGTGTTCCCTCAAGATGCCGTGTATTTGGGTGTTATATACTATTGTTGGCAGCTTATCCGTACTCCTGACCAGTATTCCTCCCGAATAGTCGGCGTTCCCGACATTTTTCAGGTCAAAATATAACTCTTTACCATCGTGGTTTTTATAATGATAAGCACCGCTTTCCTTTTTTGACAACACCTGTAAGCCTCCTGCATCACTATCTGATGTAGTAAGTATCATAGTATCTTTATGCTTTTTCCTGTAATCCGACATTACGCCTATGGCATCATCAGCTCTTGCGGCGGCATCAATAACGGCATGAATATTACCTTTATTGGCAAAATTATCCGTTGCTTCCTCTTCGGCGATAATCAGAAATTCCTGCCCTTCAAACAGTTCCAGCGTTGCTTTTACCATTTGCCCGATTGTAGGTGCATAATCAAAATAGCGAGGCAGGTTATCGGCTTGCAGCATTTCCTCGGACATATCATTGAATGTATGACCGGCAGCAAATACTCCCAGTAACTTCTCAGGCTTTTCTGTTATTGCCTGCTCCAGTTCCTCTTTATTGTAAACCACCTTATAGCCTGCATTTTTCGCATATTCTATTAAATCCTTGCCGTCTTTTCTACTTCCTAAACCATGCACACCTTTAACACCGCTTGGCAGCATATGCTTTTCCCCGCCTGACAAAATAACTTCAACTCCGCTTTTTATTATTTGTTCGGCTATAGTGTCATAATCCTGACGGCTCTTTGCCCTTGAAGCAAAAACCCCCGTTCCCGGTTCAATTATACTGCCTGAATTGATAAGTGCGGTTTTATGCCCGTGAGATTTAGCCTCTTCGATTATAGTGCCGCGAAAGCCCGATTGCGAGGTGATTTCCTCTCCGTCTATCATACCGTAGCTACTCGCCTGTGCCAAAACGCCATAAGCATGTGCCGTCGCACCGCCGTTAGAGGTAGCAACAGCCGAATCAGACATGTTACCTATATAAACCCCCATATTCTCCAGCTTATCCCAGTTAAGTCCCTCTTTAGGCAGTCCTTTTACATATCTTAGAGCCTGCCATGTATTTACCCCCATTCCGTCAGGGTGAAAGAAAATAGCCGATTTTGCGTTTGAAATATTTGGAGTCATTACGCTAACAACAGATATTGCTATAACAGTAAATAGGTTGAAAAATTTTAACATCATTATTCCTTGAGCATAGAAATATTCCACCTTACCAAATAAATGGAAATCATGCCAATGTAAAGGAATATATTTAAGTTTTATTTACTTTCTTCATCAATGGTTGCCCCTACCGAATACAAACCTTGTATAAAAATAACTGATACCTATAAGGCTTACACCTAAACCGAGGAATGAGAATACACGGAATAGCCCCTCAAGTTCCGATGCATCATATAGGAAAACCTTACCTACCGTAAATAATATAACGCATAGTGAAGCGTATCTTAGCATTATGTCTTTCCTGATTATTCCGGCAAATAATATAACCACCCCCAAAACCAACCACGCAGCAGAATATGAGTATATTTCAGCATTTGAGGTAATTCCGTGATTTAGATACTGACCGTGGAATATATGCCTGACATTCAGGCTTACCAGCATAAATACTATAGCCAGTATAAAACCTCCTATTAATCCGGCTGTTTTATATTTTTCAATATATCTTAACTGCCTTCTTGCATATATCGACCATATAACAGGCAGACCGAACGGCAATAACAGCGAGTTGAAGATAGTTACGCCCGATATTTTCTGAGCTTCCCATAACGGATTATATAGGAACATATCGAAATAGACTACACGGAATACCGCAGCCAGACACAAGACCGTTCCGCCTTGACTAAATGCCCACCGCCCCCAATATCTTCCGCAGAACATACATAACAGACCATAAACGAACAACACGTTGGTAATAATTCCCCTTTCATTAAAACCTGCCTTAATGAACAATACATCGCTATCGGGGTGTATAATATTACGTGTAACATAATACCCCATTACGGCTATAAGGGCTATAGAGGCTACCTCAAACCATCTTATAAGGTTATTATCTCTTTGTTTACACAGTAAATAGGCACTTCCAAGTAACATACAGGCAGGTATACCCAACTGAAAGAAAGGCCATTTAACTATCGGAACAGCTTCTTGCAAATGCAATTTAGCTTCAACAAGACTAAATGCCGTTAGTTGAAATAGTAGTAATATTTGCGGTAATAACACGAATCCGAATACACATGCCACAATAGCCGTTATACTCCTAAGTGAGGCTATAGATACCTTATTATTTATCCACGCTAAAGCCAACACTTGGGTTGCAACTGCCACCGACAGGAACTCCTTATCTAGTTCTATGAACAACGCCAGTGATATAAATGTAGTCGCTGCAACCGTAAATATCGTGTATAAATGCTCCTTATAAGGATATCCCTCAAGTTTATTATATATTCTGAATAATACATATACAGCCATTGCAGTAAGAATGATTGCCAGCCCTCCCCAGAAAAACGGGATATCGGCAAGTAATGATGTTTTATGCAGCTTTGCATATGCCATAAGGTAGTATGAAACACTTGTTATACCTGCCAGACTTCCCCAGATTATAGGTCGCCTTGACATGAACATAAGTATGTATCCGCTTGCTATGTAAATAAAAGAGAATGTAAGGATAGTTAAGCCCATGTCATATGGTTCTTTTGTATGCCAGCCAACTATCATTACGGCATTTACCGCCATAGATATCCATGGCACGAATCCGTATAACTTATCATTGAAATATGCAAGACCTATACCGGCAATTGCCAATAAGGCAAACAGCCCCCATTCCAACCCGCCAAAGTTAGCCTCAGCCCCGATAAGACCCATTATCATCAAAGTTCCGCCCAAACCTATATAATTCAATATAGAACTCAGCTTAGACCTGCCTTCAGGTTTATTTTCTATATCATCTTCATATTGCCTTCTTGAGCTTATAACTATCGTTGCGGCTATAGCTACGAGGAACAGCCCCAGATATATACTATCTCCTGCCGTATATCTGTCAAATAACCACGCCAGTACCCATAAAAACGATGCGATTATAGTAGGTATGGATAGCCACCACCACTGAGTTTTACGTATAACTATAAGCAGCCCCGATGCCGTAAAATACAGATATATGAACAATCCCAATATATTCCCCGAACCCGTACTTAGCAAGGCAGGTGTTAGGAAGCCTCCGGCAAAACCCAGCAACGCAATCGGAGGACCATGCCTGAGTGACAGCACTAAAGCGATAGCCGTAACAGCCGCCATGCCAATAAAACCGACAAACATAGGAACTATCTCATATAAACGGCTTGCGGCAAACACAGAAACATACAAAACGGCGATACCAGCTCCTGTTAATGACTGCGATATCCTGATACCGTTTGCAAAGTCAGGTCTTTGTCTTACCCATTTTCCGCCATATAGCAGCCCCACACCGAATATAACACCCAACACCACCCTCATTTCAGGGCCTATAAGGTTGTTATCTATCGACCATTTAACCAGATAGAATCCCGCCAACGCCAAAGCTACACCGCCTATCCAAACAGGAAGCCTTGCACCGAAACGCTCTTCAAAGCTCAATTGAGGCTCAGGTTCAGGTTGTGGTTCCGGCACATAGCTTTCAGCCTCCTCCTGCACTATCTCTTGTGTATAAACTTCCCTCTCAACAGCTTGCACCTGCTCTTCAGGTTGATTGATATTTTCGTCTTCTTCTAAATTTTGTTGCTCGACAGCAGGCTCATTATATTGTTGAGTTACAGTATTAACATTATTAGAATTAAACTGTGATATATATTCCGTTAATTCCTTTAACTTCTTCCTTAACTGATTTACTTCCCTTTGCAGCTCGCCTATTCTTGAGTGGTTAACCCAAGGCATTATAATACCGCTTACTAAAATTAATATTACAATGCTAAACCCAAATAATAATAATAATAACATTACCGTTACTCCATAAATAATATAATGACCCATGTAATTGCGGCATTGAGCAGTGCTATAAGTACGGCAGCACTGCCTACGTCCTTAGCTTTTTTTGATAATTCGTGTTTTTCTTCCGATATCCTATCCACAACCGCTTCAATCGCCGTATTAATCAATTCCACCATTAACACCAGCATAAGACTTCCGATAAGAAGTACCCTTTCCACCGTAGTGCATTCCACAATGAATGCGGCAGGCAGGAAAAATAGCATACCGAATAATTCAAGCCTGAAAGCTGCCTCGCTTTTAAAGGTGGCGGTAAGCCCGTCGATTGAATATATCAATGAATTAATTAGTCTTTTTATACTGTAGAACGGATATTGTTTTGGTTTCATTTTTTTCCTTAAAAGTATTTTTTTTATAAAGCCCGTCTTATTTTAAAGTATCCTGTCATGACATTGAGCAACAATATCAGGCTGAATACCCATAAAATATAAGTTGTAAAGCCATCTATAACATAAAACTCAAAATATAACCATATATATAGTAAAAAGCGAGGTCTTATTAACCACTTATACGGAATGCCCATTGCACTACGCACCATCGAAAAACCTATAACAACCGTGTATAGTAATATATATACGGCTCCTGACAGAGGGGTAACCAGATTAGCATCTATCAGCCCCAATCCTATTGCAACTATAACTATCTGGTCGCAGGCGGTATCGGCAAAACTTCCCTTATTTGAATCGGTTTTACTATATCTTGCCAACGGTCCGTCGATTCCGTCCAGCAATACGTGTAGTAATAACATGAACAATGTCAGACCATAATCATAATTTATAGACAATGCCGCAGCAATACCTGTTACAAGTGATAAAATAGTTATATGGTTTGGTTTTACACCATGTTCTTTCATGAAATTTAAAAGCGGTGCTAATATGTAGGCTCGTATTTCCTGCCCCCATAACATAAACTTCATTTCACCGCTTGAATAACATTTATTATCTCTTTTCATAACTCACCTCCAACAGGTTGGTTTCAAGGTGCTTTATTGCCGAGCCCGTATTGTGAAAATATATCCCTTTATATAAAAAAGCACCGAAAGGGTTGTGCGTATGCCCGAAATATATATGCCTGACATCATTTAAAAACTCAGGATTATAACGCCTTATAGAACGCATTATCTTTTTAACACAATAATTTGGAGTCATAACAAAACGTATCAGTTTATGGATTCTGAACGCTATTACCAAATCGTACAGATGATTTAAGACACCGCCTTTTTTATCGTCTTTGCTTACCGCAAGCCTTTTAAAAGGGTTATCGTTGTTTAACGGCAGGTCACCATGTAAAAACAGTTTATCATCTAATAATAAATGCGTATTGTGGTAGGAAAAATTATCAAGGTTTATCTTATCAAGCTGCCTGACAAAACCTTCAAGGCAATCATGGTTGCCCAATATATAATAAAAACGACAATGAGGTCGGCTTTTACATAGACTTTCAACCCAATTAACCGCAAAATCTATCGCTTCTTTCGTAGACTCCCTTGTAGACCACTTAAAATCAAATATATCACCGTTTAAAACGCAAAAATCAGAGCTTGCTGCAAACTCCTCAATTTTACTCTCAACACTTGAATCTGTACGGCTTGTATCAAGGTGAAGGTCGGATATAACGAATCCCTTTTGTATTTTTGTATCTTTATCAGTCACTTTTTGTATCTCCTAGCAAAAAATAATTGTTGCCAATATTGTTATTATAGCATATAATTATACAATGTTCAATAACTAAAATAAACAGTGTATAATTATATGGCAAGAAGAAGTGACCATTCACGCGAGGAGTTAAAAGAACTAGCTATATCGGCAGGTCAGGCAATTATCAGGGAAGAAGGCTTTTCAAATTTCAGTGCCAGAAAAGTAGCCCGAAATATAGGTTATACCATTGGCACGATATATAATATATTTGAAAGTCACGATGACTTTATTTTACATATTAACCGTGTAACGCTTGATGATATAGGGCAGTTCATCGCCTCAAAGACGGATAAAACGGGAATAGACGGCATAAAGCAAATGGCTGATGCCTATATTGAGTTTGCCCGAACCGATTACAACAGGTGGAGTGCGTTGTTTGAGCATATAATGCCCAAAGATACACCTTTACCCGATTGGTATGATGCTGAAATTAAAAAAATATTCTTTGCCGTTGAAGGAATTTTCTCTACAGTTATCAAGGACAAAGAAAAGTCACAAATGGCAGCAAGAACAATATGGGCAGGCATACACGGCATATGCCAGTTGGGTCTGACCGGTAAGCTTGATATTGTCGGTGCAAAATCGGTGCATGAATTAACCGATTCACTAATTGATAATTACTTAAAAAGTATCATATGATGAAAAAATTAGCTTTAATTGTATTTTTTTGCTTATTGCCTGTTCGCTCATATGCAATAATAGATGCTGTCGGAGGCAATTTCAAAGGAAGTCCGGACAATCTGGAGCAAAATATCAGCGATGGGGCTAAGGCATTAATCAAAGACGCATTTTCCGATATCCCGCAAAATGAATTAAGGGATTATCACACCCATATAATAGGCTTGGACAAGGATAAAGGTGCATATGTAAACCCTGCAATGCTTACATGGTCAAATCCTATTAAACGCTTAAAGACAAGCGTTTATTTAAGCGGTGCAGATATAAATAATATAAAAAACGGCAGCAACGAATATATCGAACGCCTTATAAGCCTGATAAGGAACATAGATAATCACGGTAAGTTCCACATCTTAGCTTTTGACCACCATTACAACAAGGACGGCTCTATAAATTATAAAAAAAGCGAGTTCTACACCTCTAATGAATATATCTTCAAATTGACCGAAAAATACCCCGATATATTCATTCCCGTAATATCGGTACACCCGTACAGAAAAGATGCCCTGCAAGAGTTGGAAAAATGGGCGGAAAAAGGAGCTAAGTGGGTAAAATGGCTACCTAATGCCCACGGCATTAACCCTTCAGACGAGGATATTACGGAATATTATCAGCTTATGAAAAAATACGGCATGACCCTGCTTACCCATGTCGGCGAAGAACAGGCAGTAGAGGCAGATGAAGACCAGTCT
The DNA here is from genome assembly GCA_027620075.1 of Pseudomonadota bacterium. Classification (NCBI taxonomy): domain Bacteria; kingdom Pseudomonadati; phylum Pseudomonadota; species Pseudomonadota bacterium. The sequence goes on from JAQCEY010000002.1 coordinate 462,718, forward strand.
TTAGGCAATCCGTTACTATTTAGAAAGCCGCTTGATATCGGTGTTCGGGTGGTTATGGCACATTGTGCAAGTTTGGGTAAAGATAAGGACTTGGATAATCCGGGGCAGATAAAAACAAGCTTTGACCTTTTTATGCGTATGATGGATAACCCCAAATATGAAGGTCTGTTATTTGGTGAAATATCCGCCATAACACAGGTAAACCGCATACCGACACCATTGCTCACACTTTTGAAAAGAACCGACCTGCATCACCGCATTTTAAACGGTAGTGACTATCCCCTACCCTCCATTAATGCGGTAATCCACACACGCAGCTTGGTAAAGAACAAGATGATAACTCAGGACGAGCGCAAATACCTAAACCTGATATATCAATATAACCCTTTATTATTCGATTATGTCTTAAAACGCACCCTGAAACATCCTGAAACAGGGCTTGGTTTTTCGCCATCTGTTTTTGTGGGAATAGATAATAAAATGAGAGATAAAAAGCTGCCTGTTTTCTCCACAAAAAATGACTATGTCGTAGTGCTGCACGGAATTGCAAGGAGCAAGTCACACATGGAGCCTGTTGAAGAACATCTGGCAAAAGAAGGTTATGACGTTATCAACATTGATTATCCGTCAACCGACTATGACTTGGAACAACTGGTAGAAATACTAAATTACGACATGAGGTCAACACTAGTTGAAGATAAGCCCGTACATTTTGTAGGGTACTCAATGGGAGGTATCCTTTTGAGGGCTTACCTAGATAAATACCGACCGCACAACCTTGGGCGCGTAATACAACTGGCATCGCCGAATAACGGTAGTGAAGTTGCCGATTTTGTAAAAAACCGGTATTTATACAAGAAAATTTACGGTCCTGCCGGTCAGGAGCTTACGACGAATAATCATCAGACCCTGAAATTATTGGGCAAAGTCTCTTATGAGCTTGGCGTTGTAGCAGGCAACGGCACAATAGACCCTATTTCATCATATATTATTGACGGTGATGATGACGGTAAGGTATCTATAGAAAGTACCAAACTAGAAGGCATGAAGGATCATATAGTAGTTCCTGCCTCACACATGTTCTTCCCAAGTAATGAGGAAGTCCATGAACAGGTATCGTATTTTTTAAAACACGGCAAATTTATAAGGAAATAGCACAATGAAAAAAATCTACTCAATTCTTCTTATTATAATGTTTTTACCAAGATTTTCAGCGGCAAGTGACGACCCATGCATCGCTTATTTAGATGAGCTTAAAAAACATAGTTTCATAACTTACACCGTTAATGACCGTACCATTGATTATGTATTGCGTTTTAGAAACGGGGGATATAAAGAATTTACCGGTTTTTGTAAAAGCAATGTCAGAGGAGAAAATTCAATTGAACTTACCGAATATATAAGCGAATATGATGTTGCTTTATTTAAAGTAACTAACGGTTATGCGAAAGAGCCGATGAACATATCTTATTTACTTATCGACATAAAAAACGGTGGGGAACAAGCTATTAAGAGCATGACACAACCGATTTTATCACCCGACCGAAAAAGGATAGTTACCGATTTTACCAAAGAATTGGCGATATATAATATCGGTAACGGTGATATAAAAAACGAATATAAAACCCCCGAACAAAATAATATGATAAAATTCGGTGATACGGTCTATTCTATATCTACTTTAAATTATCTTGACGATAACAATCAAGTTGCTGCCAAAGCATCTGAAGGCTGGATTTCTAATAACGAGATAAAGTTTCAGCATTTTAAAATAGGTGTTGATACGGATGAAAATTATAAGGAACAGCTTCTTATTCTAACCGATGAAGGGTGGAAGGTTAAGTAAAGTAAATTCAAATTTACTATAACAAAATAAAAGAAAACCGATGAAAGACACATTGCACTTACTAAAAACAAAACGCTTCCTCCCTCTGTTTATTACGCAGTTTATGGGGGCGTTTAATGATAATGCATTTAAAAACGCATTCCTTATATGGTTTACTTACGATATAGCAAAACAAACGGGTGCAGATGCAAATTTCGTAGTTACTTTGGCTGCCGGTCTTTTCATACTGCCTTTCTTTTTATTTTCAGCTACCGCCGGTCAGGTTGCGGATAAATATGAAAAATCATGGTTAACCCAAAAAATAAAGCAAGTCGAAATAATACTTATGATAGGCTGTGCGGTTTTCTTCTACCTAAAAAGCGTAGAAGGCTTGATGGTGATATTATTCTTTATGGGAGTTCAGTCAACTTTCTTCGGTCCTATAAAATACAGCCTGTTACCCGAACATTTAAAGGAAGATGAACTGATAAGCGGTAACGGGTTGATAGAAGGCGGTACGTTCTTATCAATATTGCTGGGAACAATATTCGGCGGACTGATAATCCGCACAACATACGGTGTCGGCTTGTTATCGGCTTTTGTGATTTTATTTGCGGTTATCGGTTGGTTTTCCGCCAGATATATCCCCACAGCAACGATAGGCGATAAAAATCTGAAAGTAAGTTGGAATATCATAGCCCAAACATGGAAAATAATAGGCTATGCACGTCAGGAACGTACCGTATGGTTATCTATTATCGGTATATCATGGTTCTGGTTCGTCGGGGTTACTTTCCTTACACAATTCCCGATATATACAAAAAATATTATCGGAGGAAATGAACATGTGGTTACATTGTTCCTTGCCGTTTTCTCAATCGGAGTCGGCATAGGTTCGGTTTTATGTAACAAACTGCTAAAAGGACAGATAAACGGCAAACTTGTACCCATGGGTGCAGCCGGAATGACCGTTTCCATATTCCTTTTTGCCTATGCATCAGGCTTATACACAAACTTATCCACAGAGATATCCATAATGGAATTTCTAAGTTCGGGCATAGCTGCATGGCTGATTATCCTAGATTTACTTATGCTTTCGGTTTTCTCCGGCATTTATATCGTACCTTTATATACGATAATGCAGCACCGTTCGGATAATAAGCATATTTCACGCATTATTGCGGCAAATAACGTTATAAATGCCTTCTTCATGGTAATTGCAAGTATTTACGCAATATTAATATTTGAACAGGGCTTTAACGTTGTAGAGCTTTTATTATCGGTCGGCTTACTGAGTATACCGGTATTTTTCATGGTTAGACAAATTGTAAAAAGGAGACTCGGTAATGAAACTTCATAATGTTGAGCGTAATCTGGTTATATGGACGGTTGTAACTATCATATGTGCCTTCCCCAGCTTTAGGATAGCCCGTGGCGAAGGTTTTGATGTTATAGCGATGCTTATAGGAATCCTGATTGTAATTACGGGATATACATTTGCTAGCTCAACATCATTTTATCAAAATATAAAAACAAATAAAATATACTTTTACAAAGCATTAAAAATATCTTTTATCCTAAAAATTTTAAATGCACTAATAACTATACCCTTTAATTACAAAACAGAGTCATATTCAATATTTATATATCTTATAGATATTTACGCAGGAATATTTGCATTTGCATCTACAAAATCCGTTCTCGGATTAAAAAGTGAAAAAGCGATGAAAGAATTTTTCCCTACATTACTTACTACATTATCCGAAGCTATAATAATGAGCCTGTTTATATTATTTATAGCATTTTTAATTTGGGGAGTAATTAGAATATGGCTTCTGATTTTTAAAAGGAAGAAAAATGCTAGTTAAATTGCACGATTTCAAAAAGAACTTAAAAATATGGAGTATCTTAGTATCGGTTTATTCTTTACCGTATATAGCTTTTACCCTGCTTAACAGACATAGCTCCTGTAATTTACAATTACATATAATTATATTCTTTATTATATTATCAATTATTTTTTATAGTTTATTTACATCAACCTCATTCTTTACAAATATAAAAAACAATAAAAAAACATTTTATAAGGCACTAAAAATAGCCGTTATATTAAAAATAATAACCGTATTTCCTTTAGATAATGTGTGGGTAGCCATGTTCTCATACATGATTACGGGTGAAGTTTTATCTATTGATATCCCATGGAAAACATGCCCTCACGAATGGTGGCTATTTTCCACAAATTTCGTACTAGGCTTAGTACATATAGCTGTTGTCAACATTATCATAATATCTTCGGCGATATTAATATGGATATTTATAAAACTTTGGACAAAGTTGTTTAAAAAGGAGAAAATAAAATGAGAACAATAATGCGTAAGCTTTTCAAATTTTTCTACAATGTAGAGGTTAAGGGTATTGAAAATTTTAAACAGGCAGGTGACAGGGTTTTGATAGTTGCCAACCACCTGTCATTTATTGACGCTGCATTGATATATTGTTTCATGCCACAAAGACCGTTATTTGCGGTAAACAGCTTTATTGCCCGAAAATGGTATTTCAGACCTTTCTTAAAACTGGTAGAAAACTTCCCGCTTGACCCAACCAACCCCATGGCAACAAAAGCCATGATAAACGAGATAAAGAAAGACAAAAAATGTATGATTTTCCCTGAAGGTAGAATTACCGTTACAGGCTCATTAATGAAAGTGTATGAAGGTCCGGGTATGATTGCCGATAAGTCGGATGCCAAAATCCTTCCCGTCAGAATTGATGGTGCACAATACACACCGTTCTCACGTTTAAAAGGAAAAGTCCGTATAAAACTTTTCCCTAAAATAACAATAACAATTTTAGAACCTCGAACCTTTGATATAGACCCTGAAATTAAGGGCAGAAAGCGTCGTCATGCAGCAGGGATTAAACTTTATGACCTTATGAGCCAAATGCTTTTTGATAGCTCCGATTACAAAAAAACATTATTCCGATCGGTACTTGACCAGTCACATATTCACGGACGCAGGCATATAATCGCCGAAGATGCCCTAAGGAAACCGATAAATTACGGCTCACTCATAACACGCTGCTTTATACTTGGGGACAAGATAGCCCAAAATACCAAGAAAGGTGAATATGTAGGCGTAATGCTACCTAACATGGTGACATCTATAGTAACTTTTTTTGCATTGCAATATATTGGTCGGGTTCCGGCAATGCTTAACTTTTCCACAGGGGAGAAAAACCTTATTTCCGCATGTAAAACTGCAAAAATAAAAAGTATCTATACATCTAAACGCTTTGTAACTATGGGGAAACTCGAAGGCATAATTGAAGCTGCAAAAAAGCAAAAGATTAAAGTAATTTATTTAGAAGATGTAGCTGGGGCAGTTAACATATTTGACAAATTGACAGGATTTTGTAAGGGACTACTCCCCTCTGTCTTTTATAAGCCTGAGAAAAATGCCTGTCAGAAACCTGCCGTTGTTTTATTCACATCAGGCTCGGAAGGAACTCCCAAAGGTGTTGTGCTATCACATGAGAATATTCAGGCAAACCGCTATCAGCTTGCGTCCCGTGTGGATTTCGGCCCTACCGATATCGTGTTTAACGCATTGCCTATTTTCCATTCATTCGGTTTGACAGGCGGAACATTGTTACCTGTACTTTCAGGTATCCGTACCTTCTTTTATCCTTCCCCACTGCATTATCGCATAGTACCCGAACTTATATATGACACCAATGCTACTATTATGTTCGGAACGGATACTTTCTTATCTGGTTATGCAAGATTCGCCAATAGCTATGATTTTTATTCCGTCCGCTACGTATTTGCAGGTGCGGAGAGGTTAAAAGAAGAAACAAGACGGCTATGGGCAGAAAAATACGGTGTCAGGATATTTGAAGGATACGGGGCAACCGAGACCTCCCCCGCCCTTTCTACTAACACCCCTATGCATAACAAACCCGGAACTGTCGGCAGGTTACTACCGGCAATTGAATATAAACTAGAAGATGTACCGGGTATTGAAGACGGCGGCAAACTTATCGTAAAAGGAGCTAACATAATGAAAGGTTACCTGCTTAGTAAAACACCGGGTAAGCTTATTCCTCCCGAAAACGGTTATTATGATACGGGCGATATCGTATCAATTGACGATGAGGGATATATAACCATTAAGGGGCGTGCAAAGCGTTTCGCAAAAATAGCCGGTGAGATGGTATCGCTGACGGCGGTTGAAACATATCTTTCAAAACTCTGGGCTGATAACCATCATGCGGTAGTCAGTATCCCCGATGCAAAAAAAGGGGAAGCACTGGTATTAGTAACCGATAAGACCGATGCCGAGCGTGCTGATATTTCAGCCTATGCAAAAAAACAAGGCATAGGAGAACTATCTGTTCCTAAAACGATTAAGATAGTTGATAAAGTTCCACTACTTGGCACAGGCAAGACAGATTATGTTTCGGTACAGAAGCTTGCCTCTTAATTATAAAAGCCTCTGCACAAGAGTTCAAAAGCTCCCTCTCCCTTAGGGAGAAGGGACTAAATTTTATAATGCCTTACCACTTTTGCAGAGGCTTCCATAGCAAATAGCTAACTTTTTAAAATAATTTTAACTATTTCTATAAAATATGTTATAATATAACTCTTAAATTATGGAGTTATATTAATATGGATAATAATGAAAACGGTTCTATCACACCCGAAAATGAGATTTCGCCAAGAATTTTAGCTCAAATGCTCCTCGAAGACGGTAGACAAAATCCTAACTTATCGCCATCTATAAACGGTACACCGAACACTGAAGCATCAACACCATGCAGTCAAGAGTTGGCAGGTTTAACATGTCAACCCGTCGTGCCGGCTTTTAATTTAGGGGAAGCAGCCATGCCGCCGACAAAAGAAACATATACGACCAGCTTCAGAACGGTAACTGCATCACATGTCGAACAAAAAAATTCGCCATTTTTTACCGATTCAATCCCACAAAATCCGACAGGATACACCGGATTAGTCAAACCCAAAGCGTTAAGACCTCACGAAATCGCTGAACGTCAAAAAGCCGGCAAGGATTCTTATCCGACCATATAGCCGAACTACGTCCCATAATAGACTGGATTAGATATAAAATATATAGTATCTTGCTATAGGATTAAGATACGAATATCTTTGGGGGCAAAATGAGCGTTAAAAAAACTTTAAAAGAATTAGGTGTAAAACTAGATGACTTTAAGGGGCGTGATATAGAAGTATATTCGCCTATTGACGGAAGCCATCTTGCAAGTATCCATGCCGACCACCATCAAACCGCCGATGAAAAAATAGCAAAGTCTGTAGCTGCATTTGAAAAATGGCGTGATGTGCCTGCTCCAAAACGTGGGGAGATTATCAGATGCTTCGGTAACGAGCTAAGGGAAAACAAGGAGAATCTAGCAGAACTGGTTACTATGGAGTGCGGAAAGATATTACAGGAAGGTCTGGGTGAAGTTCAGGAAATGATAGATATCTGTGATTTTGCCGTTGGTCTTTCACGTCAGATAGGCGGGCTTACTCTTCCGTCAGAACGCCCGATGCACGTTATGCATGAAAACTGGCTTCCCCTTGGTCCTGTTGGAATCATCAGTGCGTTTAATTTCCCCGTTGCCGTATGGGCTTGGAATACTGCGATTGCAATTATCTGCGGTGACTCGGTTATCTGGAAGCCATCTGAAAAAACCCCTCTTACCGCCCTTGCCTGTCAATCCGTTTTCCAAAATGCTCTCAAAAAATCAGGCATGGAAGAACATCAGGATATATCGCAAGTAGTGCTAGGTTTTGCCAATATCGGGGAACAGATAGTAAATGACAGTCGCATACCGCTTATAAGTGCCACAGGCAGTTGCTCAATGGGCAGGGTTGTAGGTCAACATGTTGCATCAAGAATGGGTAAATCAATCTTGGAATTAGGCGGCAATAATGCGGTTATAGTTACTCCCTCCGCTGATTTTGATGTAGCATTGCCGTCAATTTTATTTGGTGCGGTAGGTACGGCAGGTCAGCGTTGCACATCAACAAGGCGTGTGTTTGTCCATCACGATATATATAACAAATTCTTTGAGAAATTAAGGGTTGCCTATTCAGGATTGCCGAAAAAAGTAGGCAATCCTTTAAAAGACGGCACTCTCATAGGACCGTTAATTGATGAAGAATCATTTAATAATATGCAAAACAGCCTGAATATCGTGCGTAATTATAAAGACGCTAAAATTGTCGGAGGCAAAAGGATATTAGAGAAAAAGTTCCCCGATGCATATTACGTAGAGCCGGCACTTGTCATGATAAAAGAACAGGAAGACATTGTTAAGAAAGAGACATTCGCCCCCATTTTATATGTAATGCCTTATGACGATTTGTGCGGTGCAATAAAAATGCAAAATGATGTACCGCAAGGTTTATCATCTGCAATATTCACTAATGATTTACGTGAAGCTGAGATTTTCAAACAATATAGCGATTGCGGGATTGCCAATGTAAATATAGGCACTTCAGGTGCGGAGATAGGCGGAGCATTCGGAGGCGAAAAAGAAACCGGAGGCGGGCGTGAATCGGGTTCAGACTCATGGAAATCCTATATGCGTCGTCAGACCAGCACAACTTATTACGGAGAAAAAGCCCCTCAACTGGCTCAGGGTATTAAGTTCGGTTAAACGGCTGATGAAAGTCTTTCCGCCTGATCTTCGGATATCAGTGCGTCAATTACTTCATCTAGTTCACCACCTTCAACAATTTCATGTATCTTATATAATGTAAGGTTGATACGGTGGTCGGAAACCCTGCCTTGCGGATAGTTATATGTTCTTATTCTTTCGGAACGGTCACCCGTGCCTACTTGACTTTTTCTGTCAGCCGCTCTCGCAGCATCGGCTTTAGCACGCTCGGCATCATATATTCTTGCCATCAAGACTTTCATAGCTTTAGCTCGGTTCTTATGCTGCGATTTCTCATCTTGCTGTGAAACGACTATACCGGTAGGAATATGAGTAATACGCACGGCACTATCTGTCGTATTTACCGACTGTCCGCCCGGACCGCTTGCTCTGAAAACGTCTATACGCAAGTCTTTTTCTTCTATCTTGACATCTACCTCTTCGGCTTCAGGCAACACTGCTACCGTTGCGGCAGACGTATGCACCCTTCCGCTTGTTTCGGTTTCAGGAACACGTTGCACCCTATGCACTCCTGATTCAAACTTCATACGTGCGAATACATCTTTACCTATAATATTTGCAGAAGCTTCTTTTACACCACCTATACCCGTTTCGGACATTGACAATATTTCCATTTTCCAGCCACGTTTTTCAGAATAACGCTGATACATACGGAACAGATTCCCGGCAAATAACGCAGCTTCCTCCCCTCCTGTTCCTGCCCTTATTTCCAAAATAGCGTTTTTACTATCCGCCTTATCTTTGGGTAGCAATGCAATTTTTATCTGCTTTTCAAGTTTAGGCAGCTTCTTTCTTATATTATAAAGTTCTTCTTCTGCCATATCATGCATTTCAGGGTCTTCCAGCATCTCTTTCAAATCTTCCTGCTCTTGAAAAGCCAGTATATATTCTTTAGCAAGCTCGACTACATGCCCCCTATCGGAATATTCTTTGGAAAGCTTTACAAATTCCTGCTGGTTCATAGAGGAAGGGTCTGCTATCTTCTTCTCGAGTTCCTGATGTTGTTTTATTATATTTTCTAATTTTTCTTTGAATTCCATTATATAGCCCTAACCTTATCCACCAATTTATCCACCGATATATCCACTTCCTCACCGCTATCAAAGTCTTTTACCTTGGCAACCTTATTTTTAATTTCGTCATCACCAAAAATAACAGCCGCCTTAGCGTTCATACCGTTAGCTCTCTTCATACGTTTTTTTACATTGCCGGAATATCCAAGTTCGATATATATTCCTTCTTTTCGTAAAACTCCAGCTAATAAAGCAGCCTGCTTTTCAGCGTTTTCACCGATAGGTATAAGCACTACGGGTCTTATATCGGGAATTTCTTTACCGAATAAGGCAACCAGACGCTCAACTCCTCCTGCAAAACCCACCGCCGGAGTATCCGCCCCGCCCATCATTGAAATAAGCCCGTCATATCTTCCACCTGCAAGGACTGCGTTTTGAGAACCCAAAGCATCGGTTGTAAATTCAAAGGCAGTATGACAATAATAATCAAGCCCCCTTACCAAACGGCTATTTACGCTATAATTTACACCCGGACTTTCAAGTCCGCTTTTAACATTAGCGAAAAATTCCGCTGCCTCATTGCTATAATATTCTGAAATTGAAGGAGCATTTTCCACTATCTTCTTATCACCTTCATCTTTTGAATCCAAAATACGCATAGGGTTTTTCTCCAGACGTATCTTTGAATCGTCCGAAAGTTCATTCTTATAATCATTTAAGTAGTCAACCAGAGCATCACGGTATTTCTCACGTGATTCTTTATCACCAAGCGAATTTATCTCTAATTTTATTTTATCGGATACGCCAAGTGCTTCTAAAATATGAGCTGCCATTGATATAACCTCAACGTCGGACGTATAGTCGGCAACGCCAAGCATCTCGAAATTTATCTGGTGGAACTGACGCTGCCTGCCTTTTTGCGGACGCTCATACCTAAAAAGCGGACCGGTAGAAAACAGCTTCAAAGGCAATTGATTAGTTAAACCGCCCGATATGAAAGCTCTTGCGATACCTGCCGTAAATTCAGGACGCAAAGTTATGCTCTCCCCTCCCCTGTCTTCAAAAATATACATTTCCTTGCCGACAACATCGGATTCTTCACCGAGGGTTTTGGCAAAAACTTCCGTAAATTCAAAAATAGGCGTAGATATTTCCTTAAAGCCATACAGGGAACTGACCTTTCTTGCGGTATTTTGCACATGGCTAAATACCCTGAACTCATCGCTCAGGATATCTTTAGTTCCTCTTACGGGCTGTAATTTATGACTCATAATTTTATAATATAAAATTTTTATTGAGCATTTATACATATGTCACTTAATAAATGCAAATCATTAGTAACGCATTATATACCGAACACACCGCTACAGGAATCTTTCCACGCATCATGAAATTCTTTTAGATGCGTCCTTTTATCCCCTTCATTTTCAATAAGCATCAAAACGTCATCTATTGCTTTATTATAATTCTTCTTTGATAACTCCCCTCTATGCTGCATATATCTTAAATAGACAAGATATGTGTTCAACACGTCTGTTTCACAATAATCCCTTATCGCTTTTATTTCTCCGTTATCGAACATTTGGGAAACCTTCCCCCCATCTACACCGAACTTTCCGGGAAAGCCCAGTATGGCACAAACTTCATTCAGCTTTATTCTTGCAGATGCACCGAAATCCGACAATCCGTCTATCAGGTCGCAGTGCCAGTCAAGACTATATCTTGAAGAATAGCTGTTCCATTTATCACCCGAATTATAATACCAAGGCACAGCTATCCCATATTTCATAGCTCTGTATTTCATTACCGGTATATCGAAAGTCTTGCCGTTAAAACTTACAAATCTCGGCTTTATTTTGCTTAAATAGCTAAAACACCCTTCGATTAGCTCTTTTTCCGTAGCACCTTCTTCTCCACCTGAACGCAGTTCTGTTAAATGGTATTGCTCGCCGTCTGAAGACCTGTCTATCTGTGCCACCAAAAAACTTATAGCCACAACTTTATGGAACGGTTGCCTTAAGAAAGCATTTTTGCCATCGGTTATTTCAAGATGATAGTTTTCCAGCTCCTCTCTTAAAGCCGCTTCATCAGTTTTGGTTGTACCCGTAAGGTTATAGGCAGCTTCGGTATCAGGAATAGTTTCAATATCGAATACGAATAAAGTTTGATGCATAATATAGTTTTGGTTGTTGGTTAAACGTAATTGGTGTAATCTTTATAATAAAACGATTAGTAACATATAAACAAATATAATGAAGATATTTTCGCAGATAATCCTTATAATCACGTTTTTATGCCAGAGTGCCTATGCTGTTACTATTATACGTGATGCGGAAATTGAAAATGTACTTCGTGATATCTCCGAACCGATATTTGAAGCTGCCGGATTATCGCATGATTCAATCAATATATATATTATAAACGACCCGCAAATAAATGCATATGTATCGGGCGGCAGTAATATTTATATAAATACCGGACTCTTGGGAATATCCGAAAACCCAAGCATATTAACAGGAGTAATTGCTCACGAAACCGGGCATATAGCAGGCGGTCATCTACTTAGAACTACCGAGGAATATAAAGCCACATCGCTTAAAGCCACTTTAGGTTATATGCTTGGTCTGGCGGCCGCTGCGGCAGGCTCTCCACAAGCCGGAGTTGCCATTGCACAAGGTGCGGGTCATGTCGCCCAAAGGCAGCTTTTAAAACATTCCAGAACACATGAGGAGGCTGCCGATCAGGCTGCACTTTCATATCTTGATAAAATAGGCAAATCATCAGGCGGGCTTCTTGAGCTTTTAGAGCTTCTGTATAGCAAAGAAAACCAGATATACGATGAACTTAACCCTTATACCCTTACCCACCCCTTGAGCAGAGAGAGGATATCGCACGTTGAAAACCATCTAAAAAACTCAAAACATAAAGGCTATACGGGAACACAGGAAGAGAACCGAAAATTTCAACGGGCTATAGTAAAATTAAATGCGTTCTTAGAGCCTTATGAAAAGACTCTTAAAAAATACCCTAAAACGGATGATAGCATCAATGCTCATTATGGACGGGCAATTGCCCAATATAAAGTACCGAATATAACGGAATCCATAAAAGAGATAGACGCACTACTTGAAGTAGCTCCCGATAACCCGTTCTTCAATGAACTTAAAGGACAGATATTATTTGAAAACGGCAGTGTAAATGAATCGGTTCCGTATTATCAGAAAGCTGCCGACCTGTTGCCCAATTCAGTATTGTTGAAAATTATTCTAGCTACGGCTCAGATATCCACTGAAGATGAAAAATACCTAAAAAAAGCGATACTCAACCTTAGGCAGGCGGTATTAGAGGAGCAGCGTAATTCTTTTGCGTGGCATCAACTGGCTATTGCTTACGGCAGAAGCGGTGATTTCGGAATGTCAAATCTGGCTCTTGCCGAAGAAGCCTATTTATCCGATGATAAAAGCGAGGTACGCAAATTTATCAATCTTGCCAAGAAGCATTTAAAAGAAGGCTCGCCGTCCCAGTTACGTGCAAATGATTTGTTATCTTATATAGAAAAGGATTAACGCTTTTTTATTTGGCTTCTATTATATCATTCTTCATCCTAGTTACATCACCCCAAGTTGATAACCAGATAATTGTATTTGTAAAAAATACAATTATCTGGTATAGCATTTTAGGAATCCATCCCTGCATACTCAAACGATCTTCCGCATACTTTAAATGCTGTAACTCCTCTACGCGTATTTTTTTTATAAGATTTTGAAGCTCGTTATCCTTGCCTCGAAGATAATCAATCTGCTCATTCAAATGAATATGAACAGCACTCTCAACAGCTGCAGTACAGACCATAATACTATTACGCCCCATCAATGCAGTAATAGTACCTAATAAATATCCACCAATTCCCCAAAATTTAATCATGCCACAAGGACGAGTTTTTCGGCAAGGCATATAGCTTTCAAAGCTATTACAATGTTTAATCTCATGCTGTAGTGTTTCTTCCAAAAAAAGGGCTAAATCCTTATACAAAATTTTAGCTAATTTTAGTTGCCCTGTATATATGCGTATAGCACCATATTCACCTGCGTGGTTTACCTTTAAAATACGTGCTATAGTTAATTGCTCTTTAGAGAATTTGGTCATAAAGTGCTTAGCTAATTTAGCGTAACTTTTTACTAACAACATATCGGCATTAACGCTTCAAAAACATAATAAGGAACAAGACCGCTATCACAAGAAGCGTGAAGACAACAATGGCACTTATACTATAAGATGCCATATCAATATAAGGAGAGCTTTTAACGGCCTCTTTTGCAAGCCTCATATTTTCTTCTAATTCATACTCTTTCGGTTTTATAATATCTTGAACCGACAAGGAATGCATTAAAGGAGTAAGGAATAAAATAATCTCTTTCATGCGGGAACTATAACATAAACCGCCTTATTTGTCATTATATAATGTCCTTAAAAACTATACCACAAAGATAGAAGCATTCCCGTTCCCCGACCTGCATTTTCTCCCGCTACTTCATGGAACATACCCAATTGTACGGATGTATCTTTTGTCATTTGCTGCACTAAAGAAATCTGTGCTTTAACGCTATAATAGTCATCTTCATATATTACCGTATTCATGCCGTTAAAACTATCGGCTTCCACATTCTTATTAAAAGCACTGAAGGTTGAAAACATCTGTGCCAGTATTAGTAGGTCTTTTTGATATCGGAATCCTGCCGTTGCGTCAAATTTTAGCTGATCGGCAAATCTTGGTGATCTTTTCCTGTATGCAGTCTCAAAGTTTATAAAGTGGTTCTGTCCGGCAAAAGGTATTTTTAAAAAACCGATATCTATATCGGGATCCCATTTAAAACCCCACCCCACCAAAGCCCTTATTTCATAATCAATATTATTTTTGGGTATCTGCATATATCCGTTAACAAATAATAGGCATGGGGATTTTACTAAAGGTTGCAGCGAAATAACAAAATTATCATTTGAATATATTTGCATTCTGGCAAATATCTCAGCATCAGTCATAAATACATTGAGATTGGAACTGTCAATCAACCCGCTATTTAAGCTATCGCTGAGGTCGCATTGCCTTATATTATTTATGCTGCCGGACGCAGAATTATCAAAATTCCAGTATTGTAGTGTCTGGTTCAAACCGACTGTCAGGTTATCGGTTATACCTAATTCAAAGAACGGATTTACCTCTAATTTTTGAAAATCAATGTCTGAATTTTGCAGCCGTGAGTCGTGGTCATAATATTTATTTGATTTATAGCCAGACACATTAAGTATGAGTTGTCCTTCGCCTTTTGCCTGTGTCCATGCCGCACAGATTGATTTTTCGGTAATTAAAAATGATATGATAAAAAAAACAGGCAATAAGTTATATCTACCCATTGCCTGCTACCAACTTATATTTTTCACTATCGGCATAGTATCTATGCTCAATTAATTAATGCAGCTTTTTACCTATACCTGATATTGCATGCCCGATTAACTCCTCGCTTGCTTCTTTGTTTAAGGTGTCCATAACCATAGCACGAACAGTGCTTATAGCTATATCAACCGAGTTATCCTTAACCTGCTGAACTATAGAAGCTTCATAAGCCGCAATTTTCTGCATTGCCAGCTCAACCCTTTTGTTAAGTGTGATATCAAGTTCTTTTTCAGCTTCCTTGGCTATTCTCTTAGCCTCTGCTTCAGCTTCGGCAACTATGCTTTCCGCCTCTTCTGCCATTTCTTTCTGTTTTCTTTGATATGAAGCAAGCAAAGCCTGAGCCTCTTCTTTTAAACGCAATGCTTCACCAAGTTCGTTTTTTATCCTTAAAGACCTTTTATCAAGTGCGTCTACTATCAGGTTTCCGACGGGCTTATAAACTAATGCAACAAATACAACGAATGAAACGGCCACCCAAAATGTAGGATCATAGAACATAATTAATCTCTCTTTTTTTATTACTACTCGCTTACGGCTTGGATTGCTTTTTCAACCTTAGCCTTATCAACTTTAACATTTATCAGCTTTTTTAATATCTCCTGAGTTACCTCTATTGTAACCGGAGTCATTTGTTCTATAGCTTCTTTTTTTATTACTTCAATACGATGTTCGGACTCTCTTGCTTGTCTTGCGAACGTTTCATCAAGCTTGGCATTGCGTCTTTCAGCTTCTTCACCTGCCTGATCTCTTACCTTAGAAAGCATTGTGCTTGCCTTGCTTCTTGCATTGACTATAACCGATGTAAAATCAGCCTCGGCGGACTCCGCCTCTTCTTTTAGTTTTTCAGCCTTTCTCAAGTCTTCCGAGATACGGGTCTGACGGTTTTGCAACACTTCCCTTATTGTAGGTATGGCCGACCTTGACATTATAATCCACAAAATAACAAATGTAGTTGCTAACCAGAATATTTGGGAAGCGAATGTTGCAAATTCTAACTGTGGCATAATTAATCCGATATTATGTTTAGTTAATACACTAATGCCGCCCTTAACGAACAGCACTAGTGTACTTAATATTTATTACTTACGATACAAATAGCATGATAAATGCTAATACAAGGGCGAAAAGCCCCATTGCCTCTGCAAGACCGGCACCAACATATACATACTTAGCCAACTTAGGCTCCGCAGAAGGGTTACGTGCTATACCGTTTAACATAGCGGCAAAAATGTTACCCACTCCGATAGCCGCACCAAGCATCGCAAAACCTGTTAATCCTACACCGATATATTTTAAAGCTTCACCTTCCATAATAAAAATCCTTTAATATTAAATTTTAAGTTAAAAACAATTACTAAAACTACTTTTTTCTTATATGAGTTCTCGGCATCTTCCCCGCCAATATTCTTATATTAAGATAAAACAGAATTAATAATATTCCTTTTAAGCGGTCGGTCTAGTGCAGATGCAGAGCATCATTTAAGTAAACACAAGTCAGAACCGTAAATATATACGCCTGTAATACCGCAACAAAAATCTCAAAGCCGGTTAAAACAACCAACATCGCAAGCGGAGCCCAACCAAGGGTTATCCCCAGACTTACAACAAATCCTGCTATTACCTTAAGCATAGTGTGTCCTGCCATCATGTTAGCCGCTAAACGAATAGATAGGCTCACAGGACGTGCAAGATATGCAAATAATTCTATAAAATACATAAGAGGAGCCATCCACCATGGAGTTCCTGCCGGAAGGAAGAACCCGAAAAACTTAACGCCATGTTTTACAATAGCTATAACGGTAACACCGATAAATACCAGTGATGCAAGGGCGAATGTGATCGATATATGGCTAGTTACGGTAAAGCTATAAGGCAGCATTCCGAACAGGTTACAAAACAGCACGAACATAAATAGCGAGAATATAATAGGAAAATAAGGCTTACCTTCATTCCCTACATTATCTTTAATCATATTTGCGACAAGCTCATAGCTTAACTCTGCCATACTTTGCCAGCGACCGGGTACTAACTCCCTTCTTTTCATGCTCAAAATAAGGAATAGTGAAACCGCTGTTATCACAAATACCATAAACATGGATGAATTTGAGAAGTTCAGATTAGCACCGAAAATTTCCGGCACATCCGTATAATATTTTATTTTAAACTGCTCTAACGGGCTTTGACCTTCAGACATAACTAGCTATCTTTATTATTATCTCGTTGAATTGACCTATAAATATTAAGAGCACTTCCTGCTACCCCTAAGAAAAAACAAACTATAAAAAACACAGGCAGAGTACCAAGCCACTTATCAATATAGTAGCCGGCAACCGAGCCAACGACAACTCCTGCAACCAGATCTATGCTTGTACGAAAAGCACTGCCTGATTTATTCGCTTGTGAATCACCGCCTTCGGCTCTTTTCTTTGCCTCTTTTATAGATTTATCCAATTCCTGCAATGAAGGCAAATCTTCTTCGTCACTCATATCGGACAACCCTATAATATATAGTTTGAACGCAATTTATGGATATAAGCCGTTTATGTCAAGTTTAAAATGTACTTGAAACGGCAATTTGCTGTGGATTAATTACTCCTCGGAAACACCTTCTTCCGCTGTTTCCTCGGCTGCTCCCTCTGTCTTTTCTTCACCTTCAACGGAAATTTCGGCATTAACGCCTTTTAAAATCCCGTCAATTGCCTCAGACAGATATTTCATATTCTGCGCCCCTCTGTGTAAAACGCCGTTTATATAAAATGACGGAGTAGAACGTATTTCAAGGAACTTAGCGGCATAATACTTGCCGGTCATGATACGGGTTTCAACATCTTTATCTGCCATACATGCTTCAAATTCCTCACCTTTCATACCGCCTAATTTTGCAATGTTAGACAAAACTTCAACGTAGTTTTTCTTAGAAGCCCAGTTTTGTTGGGTGCTAAACAGAACTTTTAAGTATTTTAAATAACTTTCCGAGCCTTCTTTTCCGGCACATCTTGAAAGCATAGCCCCCCTTAAGGCAGGCTCATCTAGCGGAAAATCCCTGAATACGAACTTAACCTTACCGGTATCTATATATTTCGCTTTAAGGTCATCAAACGTATCGTTATGGAATTGAGCGCAATGCGGACATGACATCGAAGCATATTCTACTATAGTTACGGGAGCATTTTCATCACCCAGAAAAATATCGTTTTCCGTAACTTCAAGCACTTGCTCGACCGTTAGATTTTCCTCAAGCGGCTTTTCCGCATCACTGCCGACAACCTCGGTTTGTGCTATCGCAAATGAATTAAATGAAAATAAAACAACCGCAAATAATGTTATTAATTTTTTCAAAATCAGACTCCTCTCAATATCCTTTAAAATCCTTTAGTAATAAATATACCCCCTGTCTTGTATATTGTAAAAAGTTTTTTTGTTATATATTACGCAAACATTAGATATTTTGATATTTTTTAATTTTTTAAGAAAATCTTTACAAAGGAGACTTATAATTTGATAGGTAAAAATAGATAATAAAAAATTATGACTAACGAAAAGAACGATTACGGTACTACATCTGCGGTACGTTCAAAACTAACCAAATCCGTAAGTACGGAAAATAACCCTACAACACTCCCTCCCTTACCGATACCGGCTGATGCGGCAACTCAATCACCCGTTAACAATCCCGATATAGAATCACAAATATCCGCAGGTCATTCGGAGGCGGAGGAACAACCTGCCGTAAATAATAATCCGGCATGGCGGGAAAGAGCAGGAATGGCAGCCAAAATCGGAGGAATGATTCTGGCAGCGTCAGGTGCGGCGGCCGAACATACGGGTGCAAGCCCTGCTATAAGCAAGTCCTTAAAAGGTGCCGGAATATTATTCCTTGCCGTATCGTTAGGATTAGAAAACCCTTTTCAAAACGAGGAAAGCAGGACAAAAGCCAACCTGACCGCTAAAGGATTAAGAACGGGAGCTGTAATTCTCGGCATAGCCTCAACAGCGGCTTCCGATAAAACAACAGGTATTTTTGCCATATTATCGCAAGCAGGTGCATCGACGATAGAATTCACACCTAAAGCAATTAATGCAGCACGGAATATTCTCAACAAACGTCATCAAGACGGACAAACCGAGGAGCAAGGCTCACATGTCGGCAACGAGCTTGCAAGAAGGCAAAGCAATAACGACATTGAACAAGGAAGAAGCTGATAATCCTTGTATTACATCATATTAAAATGCAGGCTTTTTATTCCAGTATTCAACTTCCCAGTTACCGTTTTTATATAAAAAACAGGAAACCGCCCCCGTAGATAGCTTTATGTTATTAGAAGAAATAAATTCATCGGGGTTATTTAATATGTATGGTGCAAAACGTGCTATACCGTTACTTGTAACCACCAGTATATTCTTATTACTGTCTTTTATGGAGTCTGCGAACTCTTTCCAGTTATCTTTTATTTTATCAACATCTACTATCCAGCCTTCGGGGGCTATTGCCTGTTCGTCCCATTTTGTTATATTTTCCCGACCGATTCTTGCTACCACCTCGTCTTCGGGCTTGCCTTCATCTAAGCCGTAGTCAATTTCATCAAAGATATCCATCGGCATTATACCGATATCACTTCTGCCCATATTCTCTAAAGCTATCTTTGCAGTATCTTTGGTACGCTTAAGATTTGATGAGAAAACCTCATCGATTTCCAAGCCTTCATGCAAAAGGAACTTTCCAAGCGTCAAAGCCTGCTCCTTACCGCTTACGGATAAAGGAATATCAGTCCTCTTGCCGACCCTTAATAAAACATCGCCCTTATCAAATGTGTTGCCGTGCCTTGCTATCAATAATCCGGTCATTTTCCGTATCTCATTTTATACTTACGGGATATTAGCAAAAACAACTATCACAGCCAACAATAAAATCACCTGTTATAATCACTACAATTTATCCGAGTTGTTTTAATATCTCCTCAACCCGTTTAGCGTCTTCGGGAGTATCCACACCTATCGGGGGTATAGAGCCGTATTCGACACGTACCGCCTTAATGTTAATACCTGATTCTATCATTCTTAACTGCTCAAGCCCCTCAAGTTTTTCATAGATACCTTCGGGCAAGCTTACAAATCTTTTTAAAGCATCGTATTTGTAACCGTACAGCCCCACATGCTTGAGTATCGGCGAAAGCTCTCCTTCTGCACGAAGTTGCGGTTCATTACGGATAGCAGGAATTATATTTTTCGAGAACCACAACGCATTGCCGTCTTTATTTACTATTGCCGTAGTACCGCTAAAAGGCGTTGTTTTTTTAGATTCCCGCAAAACATCAAGTGCTTCCCACGATAGCTGCACTACGGGAGTTACAACATCGGCGGAATCGTCCTCAAGCAATTGTTTAGCCATTGCCTCAACAAAAGATACCGGAGTGAGTGGTGCATCACCTTGTAGATTTATAACTATGTCCGGCGTATAGCCGATATTTTTACAGGCCGACAAAGCTCGGTCAGAACCTGTTTTGCAGCTATCGGGTGTCATAACGCTTTTTGCACCGATAGATTCGGCATGGAGTTTTATCCTGTCATCTTCCGTTGCAACAAAAACCTCACCCTGCCCTATTTTTTCTATAGCACTTTTTGCTATTTCATGAACACGTTGCAGCATTGATTTACCTGCAATCTGTGCCAACGGCTTGCCCTCAAATCTTGATGAGCCGTATCTTGCAGGAATAATAATAGCTAATTTTTTCATTTTTTATAATCTTATGGAATTAATAACGTAAAGATGTAATATAACTTTTTCGGGCTTTTTGCGACATGAAATTTGCATTTATAGCAAGGGAGTGTTCGACAAACAAGTAGTTAACAATACGTTAATAAAGATTTGATACAATATAAGCTTTACATATATTGTGATTAAGCGTGTTTTAAGGTAAAATAAAGTATATGATGCGAAAAAAAAATAAGTTTTCTTTAGTGTTGGCTTTCCTGATAATTATATTAACTCAAAAAGCTACATCTTCCAACGAGACAAAGAAGGAGAACGATTATTTTCCCGATAACTTTGTAAAAAGTTACCTCACAGGTGATTATGCGATAAGGACGAATAACCATGAAGAAGCTGCCGAGATATTCTTAAACGCCTCAAAACAATCGCCGGATAACAGCATACTTCTTAGTTACAGCTACAATTTAATGCTAAAGATCGGAAAAATAGATGAATCCATTGAATTAGCAGAAAAATATACAAAACTATCCGACGTAGATTCAAATATAAATATATTGCGTGCCACGAAGGCGATAAAAAATCAGGATTATGACAAGGCTGAAGAGATATTGAATATATCTACAAAACATGAGCCTATAACCGTTTCATCAAGTATAAACAGGGTTATATCACCGTTCTTAAAGTTATGGATAATGACCGGACAGAATAAAAACATTGAAGCCACTGATTTTATTAATAAAAAGATAGAGGACAGCTCTGCTCCGTCTTTATTCACCCATTATCAAAAAGCCCTTCTTAATGATTTTATAGGTAATTATGAAGAAGCCGGAAAAAGCTTTATGAACGTTATGAGCAAAGATGCCGTACTTCCATATCACTTTATAAATAGTGCCGGAAACTTTTATGAAAGGGCAGGAGAAAAAGAACAAGCACTATTATTGTACACTCAATACCGTCAGCAATATCCTCATTCGGGATATTTTCAAACGAATATCGACCGTATCAACGCAGGCAACGAAAAACCCGAACCTCTAATAAAAGACGCACGTTACGGTTTTGCCGAAGTATTAGAAGAAGCGGCACGGGTTCTTTTCAACAGCGGTTATAGCGATGAAGGAATATCTTATTTACGCCTTGCAATGTATTTAAAGCCGGAAAATGACGAAACCAGAGTTTTATTATCGGGTTTTTATGAAGACATTGAACAATACAAAAATGCAATAAAGATATACAAAGAAGTACCTGAAGGCTCCGACTTTTATCTTACCGGTCGGATATCAATTGCGGAAAATTATCATAATGCCGGAGAAAAAGATAAGGCAATAAGTCTTTTAAAGCAGTTAACGGATAATGAAAACCCGTCAATGATTGCACTGCTTACTTTGGCAGACCTTTACCGTAAGGATTTAAAGTTCAAAGAAGCCGCCGATACTTATAGTAAGGCTATTACAATGATAAAAAAACCTTCCGTACAAAACTGGCCTATATTTTTTGCAAGGGGTATATCTTTTGAGCGTTCTAAACAATGGAAACTAGCCGAGCAGGATTTATTAAAAGCACTTGAATTAAAACCTGAACAACCAGAGGTACTTAATTACCTCGGATATAGCTGGATAGACCGCAACGAGAATATCGACGAAGCCAAAGGAATGATAGAAAAAGCTGTAAAAGCAAGACCTAACGACCCGCAGATTATAGACTCAATGGGTTGGGCTTTATATAAAATGAACGACTTTGAAAAAGCTTCGGAATATCTTGAAAAAGCCGTTGAAATCACACCTTACGATACAACTATAAACGACCATTTAGGCGATACGTACTGGCGGCTTGGACGCACAAACGAAGCAGTGTTTCAATGGAAAAGGGTATTAAAGTATAATACTAATAAAGATTTATCTGAAAAAGACATACGTCAGAAAATCCGTTACGGTCTTCCTGAAAGTAATGGTAATTCGTAAAATTATTTTAGTATTCATGCATTATTATTATATAGTGTTTAAACTTTTTAAGAATCATAGGCGACCGAGACGATGTGTATAAAACATACATGAGTCGAAGGTCAACGCATGATTATTGAAAAGTAGAAATACTATAGTATGGCTCATATAGGATGATATATGCTTTCAAATGCAAAACTTAATTTATATTTACATATTACCGGAAAGTTTCATAACGGTTATCATAAACTTGAAAGCTTAATGATACCTATATCTGTTTGCGACAATATATATATTTCATTTAATGAAAGTAACACTAATCATTTAAATATTAACGGTGATTATGCACATCTTGTGGATAAGAGCGACAACCTGATATTAGAAGCGATAGATGCCATTTGTGAACATGCACAAATAAAGCCTAAAGGGGTTAATATTTATCTGGAGAAAAACATACCTGTCGGTGCAGGGCTTGGCGGCGGTTCTTCTAATGCCGCTACTACCTTGAAAATCATGAATAATCTGCTTGGACTAAATTACAGCAACGATACTTTGGAAAAAATAGGCTTAAAATTCGGTGCGGATATTCCTTTTTTCATAGAAAACCGCCCCGCCCTTATTTCAGGTGTCGGAAATATTGAAACCCTTGTTGACGTACCTCCGTTGTATATATTGCTTATATATCCTAATATCCCACTATCTACCACAGAAGTGTTCAAATATGCACCGTTTAACTATTCAAATGAAATGCCTATTATAAACACCCATAGTGATATGAACGAATTAATTTCATTACTTAATATTTGCGATAATGAACTTGAGAAAAACGCTATACAACTTGTTCCGCAAATAAACGATATACTGAACGTTTTATCCGAACAATCCGGTTGCCTTCTTTCAAGAATGACGGGTAGCGGTTCTACATGCTTCGGGTTGTTCAAGAGTTCTTTTGAACTGCAAAACGCTTATAATACGCTAAGCGTCCGATACCCTCAGTGGTGGATAAGGTATATATAAAAAAAAGCGAGCTAAAAAGCCCGCTTTTTTCTTTAAACTTAACTATAAAGCTTATGCAGTTGCAACTCCGTTACCACGGCTTTGCTCATCATTGACTTCAATTGAAGAGAAATCGTCCGAATCATCGTTCATATCATCTTCTACCATACCTGCTGCAATTGCCTTTGCCCTGTTGGCAGATTCAATCTCAAAATCACGCTTTTTAGCTACTTTTTGTACCTTATCCATATAGAATCCGGTACCGGCAGGTATTAGGCGACCTACAATTACGTTTTCTTTTAATCCGCGTAATTTATCAATCTTACCTGCAACCGAAGCCTCTGTAAGGACTCTTGTCGTTTCTTGGAATGAAGCGGCAGAAATAAATGAATGCGTCTGTAAGCTTGCTTTAGTAATACCTTGTAGTACGGGTATTGCAGTTGCAGGTTTATAACCTTCTTTTGCAGCTTTTGCATTAATTTCTTCCAGCTCTTCACGGTCAACATTCTCACCCTCTAAGTAAGTAGTTTCACCCGAATCAACTATTTCCATTTTCTGTAACATCTGACGCACTATAACTTCAGGGTGTTTATCATCGATTTTCACACCTTGCAGACGATATACGGACTGAACTTCGTTAACCATATATTCAGCCAGAGCCTCAACTCCCATAACACGCAAGATATCGTGCGGTACAGGGTTACCGTCCATGATAAGATCACCTTTACGTACAAAGTCGCCTTCATTTACGGTTATGTGCTTACCTTTAGGTATTAGGTACTCTACAGGTTTATCATCGGCACTTTGCGGCTGGATAACTATCCTACGCTTGGACTTGTAGTCCTTACCGAATTCAATAGTTCCGTCTATATCACAAATAATAGCGTGGTCTTTCGGTTTACGAGCTTCAAAAAGCTCTGCCACACGTGGAAGACCACCCGTGATATCACGTGTCTTAGACGATTCTTTCGGAATACGTGCCAAAATATCACCCGCATGCACCTTCTGACCGTCAGAAACAGTCATGATAGCTCCTATAGGCAAGAAGTATCTGGCTTCCAGACCGTTAGCAAGAGTGATTATCTCGCCTTTATCGTCACGAAGAGTGATACGAGGACGAAGCTCGGAACCACCCGATCTTTGTTTCCAATCCGTAATTTTCTTGCTTGCTATACCGGTTGCCTCATCAACCTGCTCTTCTACCGATACACCGTCTATCATATCACGATAAACCGCTTCACCCGTACGCTCGGTAATGATAGGAATGGTATAAGGATCCCAGTCTGCAAGTGACTGACCTTTTTTCACCTTATCACCTTCATCAACGCTAAGTTTAGCACCATAAGGAATCTTATATTGAGCAACTTCGATACCCTTATCATTTTCGATAATGATTTCACAAGTACGGCTCATTACAACTTTTCTTTTCTTAGAGTCTTCTACCACGTTACGGTTTACCATACGGACAACACCGTCTTTAGTAGCCTCAACGCTTGAAACCTCTACGCCCCTTTGTGCCGCACCACCTATGTGGAACGTTCTCATTGTAAGCTGAGTTCCCGGTTCACCGATAGATTGAGCGGCAACAACACCGACCGCTTCTCCGACACTAACCAGATCACCTGTCGCAAGATCACGACCGTAGCAGTTAGCACAGATTCCGTTCTTGGTTTCACAAGTAAGCGGTGAACGAACTTTAATAAATTCAACACCCGCAGCGTCAATAGCCTCGACCATATCCTCATCAATTATCTGAGCGGCTTTAACCAGCAGCTCTCCGGATACAGGGTGGTGTACGTCAATAGCTGCCGTACGTCCTAATATCCTGTCCGCAAGAGGAACTATAACCTCACCCGCCTCAATAATAGGTTTTGAAACGATACCGTTTTGAGTTCCGCAATCATCTTCGGTCACGATACAATCCTGCGATACGTCAACCAGACGACGAGTCAGATATCCTGAGTTCGCAGTTTTAAGAGCCGTATCCGCAAGACCTTTACGCGCACCGTGCGTAGAGTTAAAGTACTCTAAAACCGTCAAACCTTCTTTAAAGTTCGATATGATAGGACGTTCGATGATATCACCGTTAGGTTTTGCCATCAATCCACGCATACCGGCTAGCTGTTTTATCTGAGCTGCCGAACCACGCGCACCTGAGTGAGCCATCATATAAATCGAGTTAACTTTTCTTGAACCGTCCGCTTCCCTTGGTGCTTCATCAGACTCACCCGATATGATTTTCATCATATCATGGGCGATTTTATCGGTACATTGCGACCAACCGTCAACCACCTTATTATATTTTTCTCCCTGAGTGATTAGACCTTCGGCATATTGTTCCTCAAAACGCTCAACTTCTTTTTTCGTGTCGTTGATATGTTTTTCTTTAGAAGAAGGGATAAGCATGTCATCTTTACCGAACGAGATACCCGACTTACAAGCATGGTTAAAGCCAAGAGCCATAATATGGTCGGCAAATATAACCGTAGCTTTTGAACCGCAGTGACGATAGACCGTGTCAATAAGGTTAGTAACCTCTTTCTTCGTCATCAGACGGTTTGTCATCTCGAAAGTCATGTTCTTATTGTTCGGCAATTGCTGGAATAATAACACACGTCCCGGAGTTGTATCGGCTATTCTGGTTATGTTTTCATCACCTTTTTTCTTATACCTGAATTTTATCTTTGATTGCAGGCTAAGCACTCCTATATTTAGTGCATGATGGATTTCAGCAACTTCAGAGAATATCATACCCTCACCCGGCTGATTCTCACCCTCTAAAGTCAGGTAATATAAACCAAGGATAATATCCTGTGAAGGAACGATTATCGGCTTACCGTTTGAAGGGCTTAAGATGTTGTTTGACGACATCATCAAAACACGGGCTTCAAGCTGTGCTTCAATTGAAAGCGGTACGTGAACAGCCATCTGGTCACCGTCAAAGTCTGCGTTAAATGCAGCACAAACAAGCGGGTGAAGCTGAACTGCCTTACCTTCGATAAGTACCGGCTCAAATGCCTGAATACCAAGTCTGTGCAATGTCGGCGCACGGTTAAGCAGAACCGGATGCTCACGGATAACTTCATCTAAGATATCCCAAACTTCGGGACGCTCGCTTTCCACCATTTTCTTAGCGGTTTTTAAGGTAGTAGATAAACCGTAAAGTTCCAATTTAGAATAAATAAACGGTTTAAATAGCTCTAATGCCATTTTTTTCGGCAATCCGCATTGATGCAGTTTCAACTCAGGTCCCACAACAATCACCGAACGACCCGAATAGTCAACGCGTTTTCCAAGTAGGTTCTGACGGAAACGTCCTGCCTTACCTTTTAGCATGTCGGATAATGATTTAAACGGACGTTTATTGGCGTTTTTAACCACACGCCCACGACGACCGTTATCGAACAACGCATCGACTGCTTCCTGTAACATACGTTTTTCGTTACGTATAATTATATCGGGAGCTTTTAGTTCAAGAAGCCTTTTCAAACGGTTGTTACGGTTTATAACACGTCTGTATAATTCGTTAAGATCGGAAGTTGCAAAACGACCGCCGTCTAACATAACAAGAGGACGGATTTCAGGTGGAATGATAGGAATCACGTCCATTATCATCCATTCGGGCTTATTGCCCGAATCAAGGAAAGCCTCAACAAGTTTAAGCCTTTTTACAATCTTCTTACGCTTAAGGTCTGATTTCACGTCAGTAAGCTCCGCACGAAGCGATGCTTTTTCTTCTGCCAGATTTATCTCGGAAAGAATTTCTTTTATAGCCTCTGCACCTATAAGTGCCTTGAAAGTATCCTCACCAAATTCATCTTGCGCCCTTAAATATTGGTCTTCGGACAAAACCTGTCCTTTTGTAAATGATGACATACCCGGATCGGTTACGACAAAAGCCTCAAAGTACAAAACTTTCTCAACATCTTTTAATGCCATATCAAGCAAGGTAGATATTCTTGAAGGAAGCGATTTTAAGAACCATATATGAGCAACAGGAGCGGCAAGGTCAATATGTCCCATTCTTTCACGGCGAACCTTAGAGGTAGTAACTTCAACACCGCATTTTTCACAGATTATACCTCTGTATTTCATACGCTTATATTTACCGCACAGACATTCGTAGTCCTTAACCGGACCGAATATCCTAGCACAGAATAAACCGTCTTTTTCAGGTTTGAATGTTCTATAATTGATAGTCTCGGGTTTTTTTACTTCCCCGTACGACCAAGAACGAATCTTTTCCGGACTTGCTATCATGATCTTTATCTGATCAAAGCTCAATGCACCACCGGTTTGCCCGAAAAAATTTACTAGTTCTTTCATTGATTAGCTCCTGTTTTGTTTGTCGGGATTAAAAGTCTAAAGGTTCATATTTTAGTAAAAAAACAGATTTTAGACCCTAACCCGACAATTTATATAATTTCTTATAAATAAAAATCACTTCAAAATAACTAGATTCTAAACTCTAGACTCTAATCACCGTTTACTTACGCTGCCTCAGCAGGTGTTTCAGGCGTAACATCATCAATTTCGTCACTTTGCTCTAACGCAACGTTCAAGCATAGTGAGCGAAGCTCTTTCACCATTACGTGGAATGACTCCGGTATGCCCGATTCAAAGTTGTTATCACCGCGAACAATAGCTTCATACATCTTGATACGTCCTGCAACGTCATCAGATTTAACAGTAAGCATTTCCTGCAATGTATAAGATGAGCCGTATGCCTGCAATGCCCAGCATTCCATTTCCCCGAAACGCTGTCCGCCGAAGTGCGACTTACCGCCCAACGGTTGCTGCGTTACAAGTGAGTAAGGACCTATCGACCTTGCGTGAATCTTATCGTCAACAAGGTGGTGTAGTTTCAACATATAGATATAACCTACCGTTACATCTCTGTCGAATTTCTCACCGGTACGACCGTCATACAAAGTAACCTGACCGCTGCTATTTAGCCCTGCCCTTTCTAACTCGGTAACGATATCCGCCTCTTTTGCACCGTCGAAAACAGGTGTCGCAAAAGGGATACCCTTACGTAAGTTACGTGCAAGCTCCACAACCTCATCTTCATTCATGGCATCGACTTCACGGCTGACTTTAGCATCTTTATATGAAGCGTTTATTTGCTTTTTAAGGTCATCAATCGTAGCTTCCTTAGCGGTATATTTATCATAGGCATTACCTATCTGCTTACCGAGTCCGGCAGATGCCCAGCCCAAGTGAGTCTCAAGTATCTGTCCCACGTTCATACGAGAAGGTACACCAAGAGGGTTCAACACAACATCAACAGGAGTGCCGTCTTCTAAATAAGGCATATCCTCTTGCGGAAGTATTCTTGAAATAACCCCTTTGTTACCGTGACGACCTGCCATTTTGTCACCCGGCTGTAACTTTCTCTTAACTGCAAGGAAAACCTTAACGACTTTCAAAGCACCCTGAGGTAGGTCATCACCTGATTGTAATTTCTCAACTTTGTTATCAAAACGCTCCTGAGAATCACGGGTAATATCATCAAGCTGACCTTTAAGAATCTCAATCTCGTCCATGGCTTTACTGTCTTTAAGTACAATCTGCCATAGCTGACCGTTGCTAAATTTTTCAAAAGTCTCATCACTGACTTTGCCTGACTTAGCTTCTTTCGGACCGTCGGAGATTTCTTTACCTTTCATAATCTCTTTTAGTCTGCCATAGATAAAGTTCTCAACAATAGCAAGCTCATCATCACGGTCTTTTGCAAGACGCTCGATTTCAGCCTGTTCAATTGAAAGCGCACGTTCGTCCTTTTCGATACCGCGTCTTGAGAATACACGAACCTCAACCACAGTACCGCCGACACCCGGAGGCACACGTAAAGATGAATCCCTGACATCAGCAGCCTTTTCACCGAAAATAGCACGAAGAAGTTTTTCTTCAGGAGTCATCGGAGATTCACTCTTAGGAGTAACTTTACCTACCAGAATATCACCCGGCATCACTTCCGCACCAACGTGAACAATACCTATTTCGTCCAGATGTTTCAGACTTTCTTCACCTACGTTCGGTATATCACGCGTAACTTCCTCAGGACCTATCCTTGTATCACGTGCAACTACCTCAAACTGTTCGATATGAACGGAAGTAAACACATCGTCTTTTACAATCCTTTCAGATATAAGAATTGAGTCCTCAAAGTTATAACCGTTCCAAGGCATGAACGCCACAAGCACGTTACGTCCCAAAGCCAACTCACCCAAATCGGTACTGGAACCGTCAGCGATTATATCGCCTTTTTTAACAACGTCACCGGCTTTAACGACAGGTCTTTGGTTGATAGAAGTATTCTGGTTAGTACGCTGATATTTCAACAAGTTATAAATCTTAACGCCCGGCGAGGTAGAATCAATGTCAGTTGATTTAACAACGATACGGTTTGCATCAACCTGCTCGACAACACCGTCACGTGTTGCAACTACGGTTACACCCGAATCCCTTGCAACGGTAGCTTCAATACCCGTACCGACAAGCGGTGCATCATTACGAAGTAACGGTACAGCCTGACGTTGCATGTTCGATCCCATCAATGCACGGTTTGCATCGTCATTTTCTAAGAAAGGTATCAAACAGGCAGCTACAGATACCACCTGCATCGGTGATACGTCCATATAGTCGATATTTTTCGGGTTAACCATAACAAGTTCACCGTTCTTACGGCAACTGATAAGTTTATCAACAAAACGGTTATCACTGTTAAGCTCCGCATTTGACTGGGCAATCACGTACTTACCTTCGTCAATTGCAGACATGTAACTAACTTCATTAGTAACCTTACCCTCAACAACTTTTCTGTAAGGGCTTTCAATGAAACCGTATTTATTTATATTTGCGTATGTAGCAAGCGAGTTGATAAGACCGATATTCGGTCCCTCAGGAGTCTCAATAGGACATATCCTTCCATAGTGAGTAGTATGTACGTCACGCACCTCAAATCCGGCACGGTCACGAGTTAAACCACCGGGTCCGAGTGCCGATAATCTACGCTTATGGGTAATTTCAGCCAAAGGGTTTGTCTGATCCATAAACTGTGAAAGCTGTGATGATCCGAAAAACTCACGAAGTACCGCAGCCAATAACTTGGAATTCACCAAATCGTGTGGCATTACGGTATCTATTTCAACGGCAGCCATACGCTCAATTATAGCACGTTCCATGCGTACAAGTCCTATACGGAACTGGTTTTCCATTAACTCGCCGACAGAACGCACACGTCTGTTACCTAAGTGGTCGATATCGTCAATCTCACCCTTACCGTCTTTGATATCTACAAATTTTCTGATAATTGTAATTATATCTTCTTTTGTAAGTACGCCTACTTCCTCAGGAGTATTAAGATCAAGCCTTGCATTTAACTTAACACGACCGACTGCTGACAGGTCGTATCTTTCCTTATCAAAGAACAGGTTGTGGAATAATTCCTCTGCGGCTTCAACAGTAGCAGGTTCACCCGGACGCATTACTTTATAAACATCCATTAATGCATCTTCATAAGTAACGTTTTTATCCGCTTCAACACTGTTACGTATATATGCCGTGTTAGAATTAGGATCAACAGATAGTACCGAAACTTCTTTTAACTTTGAATTTTCAATAAATGTAATTGCGTCTGATGTAAGCTCATCACCAAATGATACGAATACTTCACCCGTAGACGGGTCTATAATATCCTCGGCAACATACTTGCCTACTAAATCCTCCGAACTAACAAGCTGCTCCTTCATGCCTGACTGTACAAGCTTTTTTATCACACGCGGACTCATTTTAGTACCGGCTTCGGCAACAACCTTACCGGTTGCGGCATCTATCAGGTCACGAGTAAGTTTAGTGCCTTTTAACGCATCGGGATTGAAAGGAAACGACCACCCCTTCTTAACTCTCTTCAATAAATCCTTATTGTAGAAAGTTTCCAACATCTGTTTTTTATCAAAACCCAAAGCTCTGAGTAAAGTACCTATAAGAAGCTTTCTTCTTCTGTCAATACGGAAGAACAGCAAGTCTTTAGCATCAAATTCAAAATCAAGCCACGAGCCACGGTAAGGTATAATACGTGCAGAGTACAGGAACTTACCAGAACTATGCGTCTTACCCCTGTCATGGTCGAAGAAAACACCGGGAGAACGGTGCATTTGCGATACTATAACACGCTCGGTACCGTTAATTATAAAAGTACCGTTCTTTGTCATTAGAGGGATATCCCCCATATAAACATCTTGCTCTTTAATGCCTTTTATCTCACGGGCACCGGTATCTTCATCTACGTCCCATACAATAAGACGTAAAGTTACCTTTAAAGGAGCGGAAAAGTTAATTCCA
This sequence comes from Pseudomonadota bacterium, assembly GCA_027620075.1. NCBI lineage: Bacteria > Pseudomonadati > Pseudomonadota > Pseudomonadota bacterium. The sequence goes on from JAQCEY010000002.1 coordinate 494,705, forward strand.
CGCTGCCTACACTCTTCAACATCATATTTAGGCTTATCAAATGCATAGCCTATATACTCCAAGGTACAGGTTTCAGCCATATCATTTATCGGAAAGACCGATGCTAAAGCACCGTTCAAACCGACATCCGAACGCTCCTCGCTAGGAGTTGTCATTTGCAGGAATGATTCATATGATTTACTTTGAATATCAATAAGATTAGGCATTTCTGCCACCGCTTCAATCTTACCGAAACTTTTACGAATACGTTTACGAGCTGTGAATGAGTATGCCAAAGTAGTTCTCCACTTATATATTACTTATTATGTGTTTGCAGTATAAATTGCAACAGCAAATTTAAATTATCTTACAAACACAAAAGTGAGGCACGCTTTAAGGCACGTGCCTCATTTCTCATTGGTTACTTAATGTAAGGTAGTTATTTAACCTCAACAGTCGCACCGGCAGCTTCAAGTTTCTTTTTAATTTCTTCAGCTTCGTCTTTAGACGCGCCTTCTTTAATCGGTTTCGGAGCACCTTCTACCAAATCTTTAGCTTCTTTCAAGCCAAGACCTGTTATAGCTCTAACTTCTTTGATAACGTTGATTTTTTTGTCACCGGCAGTGGCAAGTATAACGTCAAATTCTGTCTTTTCAGCAGCAGCCTCAGCACCGGCAGCGGCACCAACGGCAGCAACCGCAACAGGAGCAGCGGCAGAAACTCCCCACTTTTCCTCAAGTAGTTTTGAAAGCTCAGCGGCCTCCAATACTGTCAAACCAGATAGTTCATCAACAATTTTTGCTAAATCAGCCATTTTTACATCCTCGTAAATTTATAAAATAAAATAGTTAAATATGGTAAAAAACGTAATACTTATAAGCTAATCATCAAACACATATAAGTTACATAATTACTCTGCTTGCTGCGAACGAGCATTCAATACTCTCGCTATTTGTCCGGCAGGAGCCTGAACAACTCCGGCTATACGTGTAGCCGGGGTATTTATCATACCAACGATTTTCGCACGCAATTCGTCTAGCGAAGGTAGTTTTGCCAGTGAATTTATTTCATTGACATCTATCTGCTTATTGCCGATAGCTCCACCGATAATGACAAGTTTCTCATTATTCTTCGCAAATTCTACAACGCCCTTAGCAGCAGCTACCGGATCATCCGAATACGCTACGGCCGTAGGCCCGACAAACCGGTCGGCAAGAGACTCATACTGAGTTCCTTTTAATGCCAGTTTTGCCAATCTGTTCTTAGTTACTCTAAAATTACCGCCTAATGACGATAGATTTCTTCTTAACTGAGTGATCTCTTCTACGGTAAGACCCATATAATGTGTTATTACAAATGTATTAGCATCTGCAAATGCCGCATTAAGAGACTCAACCGTTTGTTTTTTTTCTACTCTATCCACTTACTTCTCTCCAAAATTTATTATGCGGCTTCAGCCAATACTTCTGCAATATCAAGATTAACAGAAGGACCCATTGTAGAACTTAAAGAAATTTTCTTTACGTAAGTTCCTTTCGCACCGCTCGGTTTTGCAGTAATAATAGCTTTTATGAATGAAAGCAGGTTTTCTTTTAATGCTTTTTCATCGAAGCTAGCTTTACCTACACCGGCGTGTATAATTCCGTTTTTCTCAACTCTGTACTCAACCTGACCTGCTTTTGCGGCTTTAACTGCGGCAGCTATGTCGGTAGTTACAGTACCCAGCTTAGGGTTAGGCATTAGTCCTTTAGGACCAAGAATCCTAGCAGCCTTGCCAAGTGCAGCCATCATATCGGGTGTCGCTATACAACGGTCAAAATCAATTGTTCCGCCTTGCACTTTACCGATAAGGTCATCATCACCGACAATATCGGCACCTGCGGCTTTTGCCTCATCAGCTTTAGCACCTTTAGCAAATACTGCGATTCTTATGTCTTTTCCCGTGCCGTTAGGCAATTGAGTTACACCACGAACCATCTGGTCGGCGTGCTTAGGATCGACACCTAAATTCATAGCTATCTCGATAGTTTCATCGAATTTTGCTTTAGCGTTACCCTTAATAATCGAAACGGCTTTATTTAATGCGTACTCTTCTTCGGCATTAATATTTTTTAAAGCAGCTTCAAATCTTTTTCCAATCTTAGACATATTCATTAACCTTCAATTACTTCGATTCCCATAGAAGCAGCAGTACCTATAAGCATTTGCACAGCGGCTTCGACAGTGTTTGCATTCATATCAGCCATTTTCATTTCAGCTATTTCTTTAATTTGGCTTTTTCTTAGTTTAGCTATTATTTTTTGCCCCGTCTCACCCGAACCCTTTTTAAGGTTTGCAGCTTTCTTCAATAATTGTGCAGCAGGAGGCAACTTCGTAATGAACTCGAAACTACGGTCGGCAAACACCGTTATAACTACAGGAAGCTTCATTCCGGGAAACTTTTTTTGCTGCTCTTGGGTAGCCGCATTAAACGATTTACAGAATTCCATTATATTAACACCTTTCTGACCCAAAGCAGGACCAACCGGAGGTGATGGATTAGCAGCACCGGCTTGAACTTGTAGTTTTATATAACCCGTTATTTTCTTAGACATTACTTTAGTTCCTTAATTTATCCTAATCAGTTATTATTTTAAACTTTTTCTACCTGTGAAAATTCCAGTTCTACAGGTGTATCCCTGCCAAATATCGAAACTGAAATCTTCAATGTGCCTTTTTCTTCATCAACACCTTCAACAACACCGACGAAGGATTCAAAAGGACCGTCATTAATCTTAACCGACTCACCCGTTTCAAATGAAACCGTATGCTTCGGTTTTTCCAAACCTTCCTCTACCTGACGGAATATCCGCTGTGCTTCCGCATCAGATATAGGCTGCGGCTTCCCCTGACCGCCCAAAAAGCCTGTAACTTTAGGCGTTGTTTTAACAAGATGCCAAGCTTTATCGCTCATTTTCATCTTAACCAAAACATACCCGGGGAAAAACTTACGCTCGGTACTTACTTTGCGTCCTTTTTTAACCTCTACGACACCTTCGGTCGGAACCGTTATCTCTTCAAAGGCATCTGATATCTTCTCCATATCGGCTCTTTCAGCAATAGCAGCAGCAACTTTTTTCTCAAAGCCTGAATGAGCCTGAACTATATACCATTTATAAGTCACTTTATCAACTCCTAAAAACCCATTATTAACTGGGTAAGCTTTAAAATTACGCTATCAACAAGTAAAAAGAAAAGCGACGCTATAAAAACCATTATCAAAACTACTATTGTAGAAGTGATAGTCTCTTTCCTTGAACTCCAAGTAACTTTCATAGTTTCTTGGCGTACTTGTTTTATAAACTCTGCTACTCCTGTTCGTGCCATAATTTCCAACACCTGTTGAGTTTAGATTAAAATCGAAACCCGGTTTTAATAATTGTAAGTGGCAGGAGTGAGAGGAATCGAACCCCCAACCCCCGGTTTTGGAGACCGGTGCTCTACCAATTGAGCTACACTCCTAAACTTTCCTAGTTATTAAAACTAACTCCAAAACCTACGATATCAGCGAGAAGTAAATTTTCTTCCCGCCGACATCAAACAATTATTTAACAATTTTAGCCACAACACCTGCACCAACGGTTCTACCACCTTCACGGATTGCGAAGCGTAAGCCCTCATCCATTGCGATAGGAGCTA